>JAKIWU010000118.1 GCA_022749905.1 Thermoplasmata archaeon | reverse complement strand
GACGATATCCTCGGCCCGATCCCCAAGCAGGAGGAGCTGATGTCCGAGATCAAGAGCATCGAGGATGAGATCAAGGCCGAGTCTGAGGAGTCGACGGCGATGGCAGGACGTGGCAGTTCCTCCCGAACGCTCGGCGGCGCGGGCGGCGTCATTCCGGACCCGGACGCACCCACTCGCCCGGTGGGGGCTCGCAGCACCACGGCGCCTCCACCGCCGAGCCCTGCGTTCGGCTGGGGGCCGCCAGCCTCGGCGAGCCCGGAGACGGGGCCCTCGCCCCAAAGCGGGAGCTCGCCGACGACCCAGGACCCGAAACGCAAGCCCCCGCCTACGACGCCCTGACCGATCTCCCGAGCGCGTGACGGCGATGGCGCCGGCGATTCGGACGACCCGTGACGGGAACGTTGCGGAGATCCGGATCGACAGGCCCGAGCGACGGAACGCCCTTGATTTCGAGTCCCTGCAAGCCCTCCGTGTGGCGCTCCAAGCCGTGGCGCTAGACGAGGCGATCCGGGCCGTCATCCTGACCGGCGCTGGGGGAGCTTTCTGCGCGGGCGGCGATGTTGTCGCGATGGAGGAGGCACGGACGAACGGGGATCTCCCGAGGTACTTTCACGAACTGACAGGAGAACAGGAACTTGCGGTGCGGGAGATTCTCACCATGCGAAAGCCCGTCGTCGCAGCCCTTCCCGGGGTTGCGGCGGGTGGTGGCCTTTCGCTCGCGCTCGCGGCCGATTGGCGGATCGCCTCCGAGGAGGCCTTCCTCGTCCCAGCGTTCCCGGCGTTGGGCGCCGTCCCCGACGGTGGCCTCACCTACCTCCTCCCGCACTACCTTGGAGTCGGATTGGCGCAGGAGCTTCTGTTCTCGAAGACCAGGGTTTCGGCGGAGCGAGCCCGCGAGCTTGGCTTGGTGCACGAGGTTGTTCCGGGGGCCGCGCTACCGGAGCGCGCCGCCACGAAGGCGCGGGAGCTCGCCGCTGGCCCGACGTTCGCCTACAGCTGGGTGAAGCGGCTCATGGTCTCAGCGTTCTCCGGCGGTCTCGAGGCGCAGTTGGCGCTGGAACGGCGCGGTGCGGTGGAGGCAGCGCGGGGTCCCGAACTCGCCGAGGGAATCCGGGCGTTCCATGAAAAACGCCCGGCCGTCTTCCACCCCTAGCCATGCTCACGGACCGCGGAGTAGGGCCCGTCGTGCCAGGAACCGGCTCGGCGTAAGTACGGGCGCGCCGGCCGACGAAAAACTCGCCCTGTTTGACCGCGACACGGCCACGCCTTAAATACGCTCAACGGGTCCGAAAACCGCCAATCGTCTAGGGCACCCGAGGACGGTGAAATATGGCGGCCGACATCGGGACCTTCGTAATTTTCATCGCCATCGCGGGCGCGTTCGGAGTCGGTTCGCTGGTGCTCAACCGCCTCCTTGGAGCGCGATCGCGGATGTCGTACCTCCGGCTCACGACGTACGAGTGCGGCGAAGAGGCCGAAGGTGAGGCGCAGATCGACTTCCCCACCCAGCACTACACGTTCGCCATCATCTTCGTCGCCGTCGACATCCTTGGATTCCTTCTCGCGCTGTGGGCGCTCACCTTCCGGGCCGGGAACTCTGCGTGGTACCCGATGTTCATCGCCTTCGGGTTCACCGCGCTCGCGCTCGCGGGCATCTACTACGCGCTCTCGACCGAGCGCCGGTGGGTCGTATGAGCGCCGCGCCCTCATCGGTGGCCCCCACGGCGGCACCCGCCCCACCCGACATCCCGGTGATCGACGCGCCTTCCGTGCCGTTCGTCGAGATCGAGGCGCTGCGTGCCGAGCAATTCATCCCGGCAGCCAAGGAGGCGCTTACCTCCCTGCTCGCCGAGCAGGCGCAAGGGAAGCTCATTCGGCCGGTGTTCAACTGGGCCGGCCGCAACTCGCTCTTCCCCCTCCACTGGGGTCTCGCCTGCTGCGCGATCGAGTTCGCGAGCATGTTCTCGGCGCGCCACGACGCCGAGCGTTTTGGCGTGGTGCCGAGGTCGTCGCCTCGCCAGTGCGACCTCATGATCGTGAACGGCACGGTGACCTGGAAGGTCGCGCACAAGCTCATCACGCTCTACGAGCAGATGCCCGAGCCGAAGTGGGTGATCGCGATGGGGAACTGCGCCACCGGCGGCGGCCCGTTCCGCACGGCGTACTCGGTCGTCCCGGGCGTCGACAAGCTCGTCCCCGTCGATGTCTACATCGCCGGCTGCCCGCCGAGGCCGGAGGCGCTCCTCGACGGCATCCTCACGCTCGAGGCGTTGATCCGGGAGCGCGGAGAATAGCGCGCTCGCCGCGCGGGGTGCGTCCGGGGGGTAGATGCCGACCGAGGATCTCGCAACACGGCTGCGCGCGGCAGCTCCCGAGACGACCGCAACGGTCGAGCCGCTCCCCGGAACCGACGGGCGCCTGCGGTTTCCCCCGGACCAGGCCCTCGCCGTGTTCCGCGCCTGCCAGGGCGTCCTCGGCTACCGGCATCTCTCGATGGTCGGGGGGATCGATTGGGTCGACCACCGCGAGGTGTTCTACCTCGTCTGGTCCGATGAGACGCGCCGCTACCTCATGCTCAGTTCGGATCTACCCTTGCCCGCGCCGCACATCGAGAGTGCGACGGCCGTCTGGCCTTCCGCGAACTACCACGAGCGCGAAACGTGGGAGATGGTCGGGATCGGATTCGACCATCACCCGGACCTGCGGCATCTTCTGATGCCGGACGGCTACCAGTTCAACCCGCTCCTGCGATCGTTCAAACTGCACGAGCCCGAGGAGCTCGAGGTGAAGGTGCGCCATGTCTGAGATGTGGATCAACATGGGGCCGCAGCACCCCATGACCCACGGCCTGTGGAACTTGCGTGTGAAGATCGATGGGGAGATGATCCTCGACGTCGATCCCGAGCTCGGCTACCTCCACCGGGGCATCGAGAAGATCAGCGAGGACCGGCACTACAACGAGATCATCACCCTGATGGACCGGTGCTGTTACGTCGCCGGGATCGCCTGGGAGCACCTCTACATCCTGGCCGCGGAGGAAGCGCTCCACATCGAACCGCCCGAGCGCGCCCGATTCATCCGTGTGCTCTGCGAGGAGATGCAGCGCATCGCCTCTCACATCATGTGGTACGCCGCGTTCGTGCAGGACGTCGGTCTGATGACGCCGTTCCTCTACGGGATGCGCGACCGCGACCTCGTCCTCGATCTCTTCCAGAGCTTCACCGGCGGCCGCCTCACCTACGAATACATGCGCGTCGGCGGCGTGCGCAACGATCTGCCGAGCGCGTTCCCCGCCCAATGCCGCAAGGTCCTCGACTGGCTCATGGAGAAGTTCCGGGAGTACGACCAGCTCTGTCTCGGTTCCGCGATCTTCCACAAGCGATGCGACAATCTTGGGGTCCTGAAGGCGGGCGACTGCGTCGATCTCGGGGTCACCGGTCCGATGCTGCGGAGCGCGGGCGTCCGACGCGATCTCCGCAAGGACCGGCCGTACGCCGTGTACGATCAGCTCGAGTTCGACGTGGCGCACGCCGAGACCTCCGACGTCACAGGGCGCTACCTCGTGCGGATGGAGGAGCTCCGCCAATCCGTCCGCATCGTCCGGCAGGTGCTCGACTGGCTCGACCGCAACCCCGGTCCGGTGCTCGCAGCGAACCTTCCCCGATGGATGGGCGCCCCGTACGCCCCGGTGGGGCGCGAAGGCTACCTTCTGAAGCGCAAGTACGCGAAGGGCGTCGGCCTCTCGGCGATCGAGGAGCCGCACGGCGAAGCGGCCGCCTACGTCGTCAACGAAGGCGGCGAGCACCCGTACCGCGTGAAGTTCCGCTCCCCGGTGCTCATCAACATCAGCGCGGCGAAGAACTACCTGGTCGGCTACCGGGTCGCCGACATTCCCCCCATCATGGGCAGCGTCGACATCTGCGTCGGCGAGTGCGACCGGTAGAGGGTCCGGGGGATCGATGGCCGTCCAGAGTCTCTACGGGGTCGCGAACCTCCTCGCCCTTTCCCTCCTCGGTCTGCTCGCCGCGATCCTCCCGGCGAGCTGGGGGACCACGATCCACGCCCCGTGGCTGGTCGCTCTCCTGACCGACCTCGTGTTCGGCGGGATCCTCCTCCTCGCGAGCATGCTCAACACGATCCTCCTGATCTGGTTCGAGCGCAAGCTCCTCGGCCGCTTCATGGACCGGCGCGGCGCGATGCACGTCGGCTACGCGGGACTCCTCCAGAACTTCGCCGACGGGCTCAAGCTGTTCCGCAAGAACACGTTCAAGCCGCGCGAGGCCGACCTCCTCGGCTTCTACGCGGGACCGACCGCCTATCTCGTCTCGAGCCTCGCCATCT
>JAKIWU010000117.1 GCA_022749905.1 Thermoplasmata archaeon | reverse complement strand
CTGGTCGCAGCCGCTCCGCCGAGGGCGACCTGGACGGTGTCGGCAGCGTCGAGGAGGGCCCCGGAGCTTCCGTTGGCCCGGGCAAATCCTGCGACGAGTTGGAGCTCGGAGAGCGGCAGGAGGAGCGCATAGACGGCGATGGGGCCGACCGTGGGTCCGGGAACGCCGATCTCACCAGAGATCCGGAACGGGAGCGCGGCAGCGCGATCGGGAGCCGGGGCGAGGTACACCGTGTTCCCGACCCCGAGGGAGAGCGACGCAGCGAACGGCGCGGAGAGCAGGACGACGTTCGCAGAGGGTCCATCGTAGCGGCCGTTGTCGAAGAACGCCGAGTCCGACGGATCGCCGAGAGGAAGGGCCGTCGGCAGGATCGCGCGTTCCTCCGGACCCTCGGTCGCCACGAAGGCCGACGGGATGACGCCCTCGGCGAGTCCCGGGAGGGGGCCCCCCGAGGCACCGAACGCATCCACCGGCGCGCTCAAGATCGGAGACGCGGCGCGGACGCCGGAGAGCCGGTCGATCGAGCTCGCGAGCGCGTGCGAGCTCGCGACACCGTGCAGACCCGGTGCGGAGACCACGATCTGGTAGCCTGCGTGTTCCAAGCTCGCGAGCTCGTGGTCGGAGACTCCGCCACCGACGGAAAGCAGGACGACCGGGAGCGCGACCGCCACGGCGATCGCGACTGCGGCGAGCACGCCTTGGAGGCTTCGATGTCCGATCCGTCGGAAGCGCCTCATGCCGCGCGGAGCTCCGATGCGATCGGGCCGGTGACCGCTCGCGCCATGGGGACGAGGGCGGCCACGATGCCGATGGCGACCACGACGGCGGTGGCGGCCGCCACGACGGCCCCGTCGAAGATGACGAACCGGAACCCCGTGGGGACTCCACTCACCAGCCGCGCGAGGGCGTAGTTCAGTGCGAACGCGATCCCGGCCCCCATCGGGAGCCCGATCGCAAGCCCGAACCCGCAGAGGAGCGCGGCTTCTTCGAGGACGAACCGGCCGATCGTCCGGCGCGTGTAGCCGATTGCTCGGAGGAGGGCGATCTCCTGCGTACGATCCTCGACCGACATGAGGAGCACAGCGGAGGTGAACAGGGTCGCCACCGCGACGCCGACCGCCCCCACGAGGGTGCCGAACGTTCGATAGACGCTCACGATGTCGCTGACGGCGCCCAGAATGTTCCCGATGGTGAGGATGCGGAGCGTTGGAAAGGCGCTGCCGAGCGTCGCTTGATCCGCCTTCGGGGTCACCGGGTTGGCGAGGTGCATCAGAACGAAGGACGCGTAATCGCCGGCGAGGGCCGGTCCGCCGTCGATCGATTGCAACTCCGAGAGGTAGAAGAACCCGAGGAGCGCCGAGGGCAGGAGCCAGAAGGCTCCACTCAGGCCGACCACCCGGAACGCCGTCGCATTCGCGTACCAGCCTAGGAGTCCTGCGGCCGAGGGGGCCGTCCGAGGGCTCACCCAGACCGTGTCCCCCGGAGCGGCGTGGAGGATCGCGGCAAGCCCCAGGTCGAGGACGGTCTCCCCCGAGAAGGGACCGCGATTCGAGCCGTTGGCATAGTGCAGATCCGACGCGGAGGAAAAGCCGGCCCCTGAGACCACAGCGGGGGCGTCGAGTCCGACGTTCGCTCCGGGGATCCAGCCCACGGAGCCCGCTCCGGAAGGCCCCCAGCCCGCAGGGACAGCCGACCCGTTCGGCGAGCGATCCACGGCCGCGCGCAGGGAGGCGTTCGCAAAGACGAGGTCGTTGACGAGCCACGGACTGGCGGAGGCGACGTTCGCATCGGCGTGCGGAAGATCGCGGACCAAGCGATGCGCGCCGGTGACCGGCGGGAACACGCCACCGGTGATCGTCGTGTTGGCACTCGTCGCGAGCAGGTCGATTCCGCTCTCCACGGCGAGCCGGGAGGTGCTCTGGTCGATCCCTTCTGAGAGCGCAAGAAGAGCGACGAGGAGGGCGCTCGCGAGCCCGATCCCGAACATGGCAAGCAGCGAGCGACCTGGCCGTCGGCGGATGCCGTCCAGGGCGTAGCGCATGGCGAGCCCTCCCGCGCGATCCCGGCGTCAGGCGCTGCCGAGAGCGCGCAGTTCTCGGAAGGTCGCCCGGTGCTCGGCCACGACATTGTACTTGTGGATGCTCTCCTCGCTCGTGGTGCGGACGCGTGCGACGTCGCCATCGGAGAGTTCGGGGAAGCGTGCGGGGATCGAGGCGAGGAGGTCCCGCACCACATCCTCGACGAACTTCGGACGACGGTGGGCGTCGAGCACGACGCGCGCCTCGTCGGCGCGTTTCAGGATGGCGTAGGTGGGGGAGGACTGGGCGGCCTCGATCGCCTCCACGAGCCGGTCCGCCTCCACCTCCTCGACGCCGGACAGCTCGAGCACGAGCCGGGTCCGATTCCTCTGGTTGTGGCTCACGATCGGGAGCGCTTCGAGTTCAGGGCTCGCGAGCTGGGGGAACTCTTCGCGAAGCTGCGAACGCGCGGTTTCCATCGCGCACGGACAGGCGGTCATACCGACGGCCTCGGCCCCGATCGACCTCCGAACGTCCACAGCGCCGCCGTTCCGGGACCCCACCGCCGAGGCGAAGAGACCGAAGTTCTCGAGCGAGGCCCGTCCCCCCGGACGCCCGCGCGAGAGGAAATACTCCGCTTCCCCCGAGACCTCCGAACGGCTCGCGTACGGGTGGCGCGTGAGGAGGTCCCGCGCGATCGTCGCGCACGCGCTTTCGAGGCTCGCCACAGGGCTCGCTTCCGGCCAGTCGATCGTGTCGGCGAGGAGCTCGGCGTTGCGAGAAAGATCGGAGCCCTTGCGGCTCGCGGGCAGATCCACGGAGATCGCGAAGGAGGCGCCGAGAGTGATCACGCGATCTGCGCGCTGCACGAGGAGGGGCTTTCGGATTCCCTCGATCCCCACACGGTCGAGCGTGAGGTGCCCGCTCGCCGGAGTCGACGCGTGAACATCCCGCACGGGCACATTCACCCGCCCCCGCCATAAACGCGTTGCGCGACGTGGGAAGGCGTGCCGTGCCGAACGCCACCTGACGCTTTATACCGAACTCGCGCTAGGAACGCCGATGGCCGAAAGCCTCTCTACCGAGACCCCAGCCGCCTCCCCTCCGGCTACGCCGGCGATCGCTCCACCGGGCGGGGGCCCCGTTCCCTCCGGAGCCCACGCGGTCGAGGAGGCGCAGATGTTGGTGAACCTGAAGCAGATCTACGATCCCGAGATCCCGATGAACATCGTCGACCTCGGGCTCATCTACGCATTCGAATGGAAGGGGGATGAGGTGACGCTTCACATGACGCTCACGGCGCCTGGCTGTCCGGTCGCAGGGATCCTTGCGGACGAGGTGAAGGCCGCCCTCGAGAAGGTCCCGAAGGTCAAGAGCGCGACCGTCGACATGATTTGGGAGCCGCCGTGGACCCCCGAGCGCATGAGCGATTTCGCGAAGCGCCAGTTCGGGTACATGTGATGGCTTGCGACGACGCAGCGCGTTGAGCCCGCCAACCCTCGACGACCCCAACCCGGCGGAGACGGAAGCGTGACCGACTACGCCGGGGAACTTCGCACCGAGCGCGAAATGAAGGACCGGTTCATGGCGCGGCATCCGGAATCCCCCTTCGTCGCGGAGGGTGTTCCAGGCTTCGAGGGACTGAAGTATTTCCCGATCGACGAGGGGTACCGGGTCCGCGCCACGCTGGACCGACTCCCCACACCCGCAGAGGCGTTCCTACGGACCAACCGCGACGGGCAGTCCGTCGTCCGCCACCTCGGCGATCTTGCCTTCCGACTCTCCTCCAAGACGCTCCACCTCCGCTTGTACCACGCCGGCGAGGGGATCGGAACGTCGGTCTTCGTGCCGTTCCGGGACCGGACCTCGGGTCGGGAGAGTTACGGTCCGGGCCGGTACCTCACGCTCGAGCTCACCCCGGACGACGTCTACGAGCTCGACTTCAATCGTGCGTTCAACCCGTACTGCGCCTACACGGACGCCTTCGAGTGTGGGTTCCCACCCTCCGAGAACGACCTCCCCATCGCGGTCCGTGCGGGAGAGAAGGTCTGGTCGACCGAACGAAACCCAGCGTCTCCCGAGGGCGCGGTCCGGTCGTTGCTTCCCCCCTCCCCTCGCAAGGCAGCGAAGGCACGGACGTCGGCGCAGCGACGCCGGAAGTAGGCTCCCGCAGCCCCGTCTCACGCGTGCCCGACGGCGGTCAGTACGCCGTTGAGGACGAACTGCACCGCGACGGCAGCGAGGACGAGGCCCATGACGCGGGTGAGCGCCATGACGCCGACCCGTCCGAGGGATCGAAGGATCCTCTGTCCGTAATGCAGGACGATGAAGGTGGCGGCGCTCACGACGACGATCGCG
>JAKIWU010000116.1 GCA_022749905.1 Thermoplasmata archaeon | reverse complement strand
CGAACTTCGGCGGGCGGCGTTCTCGGAACGCACGCATCCCCTCCGAGCGGTCGGCGGTCGCGAAGGTGTGGCCGGCGGACTCGCCCTCGAGCCGCAGAGCGGTGTCGAGGGACGCTTCGCCCCCGCGGTTGATCACCGATTTCACCCAGGAGAGAGCGAGAGGGGCACGCTCGGCAATCGCCGCCGCGAGCGCGGACGCCTCCTCCCGGGAGCTTTCCTCGGGGACAAGGCGGGCCACGACGCCCAGTCGCTCCGCCTCGGTGGCGGTCACGGGGGTCGCGGAGTAGATGAGGAGCTTCGTACGGGCAGGCCCGATGAGGCGGGTCAATCGGCTGGCCCCTCCGAACCCCGGATGGATGCCCACCGTCGCCTCGGGGAGTCCGAGCTTCGCGCCGGTAGCCGCGAGGATGAAGTCGCAGGCTAGCGCGATCTCGAGGCCCCCGCCGAGCGCATATCCCTCAACGAGGGCGAAGACCGGCGCCGGGAACTCCTCGATCCGCTTGCAGACTCCCTGGCCAAGGAAGCCGAACGCACGACCCTCGGCGAGGTCCTTCCCCTCCATCTCGCCGATGTCGGCGCCCGCCGCGAAGACGGGGGAGGAGCCCGCGACGACCACGCAGCGGACGGTACGGTCGCCCTCGAGCCCGTGGAATACCTCGCCGAGATCCCGCAACATCGCGCTGTTGAGCGAGTTCAGGACCTCGGGCCGGTCGAGCAGAACCCAGGCGACCGAGCCGCGCCGCTCGACACGGACGAGTCGCAGGGGCCACACCGCCCTCCCTTGCCCGACGCGCTCGGCGAGATCCCGTGAAACCGGGAAGGCTTCGCCCCATTTTGAGGCAAAGGCACGGACGAGGCGGAGCCCCTCGTCGAGCCCGAAATCGTTCAGGAGCTGGAACGGTCCTCTCGACCAACGCAGGCCGATCGTCGCTCCCCGGTCGACCGCCTCCGGGGACGCGACGCCTTCCTCGACGAGCCGCGTTGCGATCCCGAAGACGAGCCCGAGCAGGCGGTCGCGCACCGCGGGCTCCTGCGAAGGGTCGACGGCGGTCTCCTTCCAGCCCCACGGTTGGGCGGCGCGGAACTGGCTCTCGAGAAGCTTCGCCGGTGCGTACGCGGACCCGAACGCGGCCATGAGGGATTCCATCGAGTGGTAGGCGATCGTGACCCCTGTCGCGTTCATGAGCTCGAAGGGGCCCAAGGACGCGCCGAAGAGCGAGCGGCCTACGCCCTCGATCGTGGCCATGCTGGCCAAGCCCTCTTCGGCGAGCCGCACCGACTCGTTGAGATACGGCACGAAGTACCGATTCACCGCGAATCCGGCGGAGTCGGTGACCCGGATCGGGATCTTGCGGAGCCGGTAGCCGAACCGATCGAGCTCGTCGAGGACCGCCGGATCCGTCTTGGCCCCGCCGACGACCTCGAGGAGCCGGTTGATCGCAGCCGGGAAGAAGAAGTGGAGACCGGCAAAGCGGCTCGGTTCGGGGAAGGTGTCGGCAAGCCGTGACACCGAGAGCGACGAGGTGTTCGTCGCGACGATCGCCGTGTCCGGGACCGATCGAGCGACCTCCTCGAACACCGCGCGCTTGACCGCCTCCTCCTCGAACACCGCCTCGACGACGAGGGAGCATCCTCGGACCGACTCGGCAACGTCGGTGGTCCAGGCGATGCGGCCGAGGATCTCATCACGTTTCTCTGGAGTGAGCTTCTTCCTCTGGATGCCACCCTCGAGCGTCCCTGTGACGAGCGAGCGACCCCGGGCGAGCATCGCATCGCTGACGTCGCGGACCCGGACGATGTAGCCGGCCTGCGCCACGGCTTGCGCGATGCCGCTGCCCATGTTGCCGGCCCCCAGCACGGCCACCGTGCTCCCGGGAGCGATCGTCCTTCGCGTCATGCTACGGACGGAGTGCCTCGAACCCCGCGCGCGCCGTCGAGCGAGGTGGCTCATTTAACCGTTGAGATGGCGACGTCCGAGGGCCGTCCCGGCGTTCCTTCCGGCGCGTCAGGCGAGGCGCGCCGCACGCGCCTTATCTTAGGATGTCTCCGAGTCCGGCGTGGCGCGGGCCGTCGAGGCAGAGGCGGCGGACCGCGTTCTCGCTTCCGAGCGTTCGCTCGTTCTTGCGTTGGGAGGCTTCTCGATCGAGCTCTCGGGAGCGAGCCTGGTCACGCACGAGAGAATCCCGGTCCCGAGCTTCAACTATGCCGTCGTCGGCGGGATCAGCCGGGAGCGGCAGTCGGTCTTCTTCGAGCGCACGTTGGACCACTACTTCCAGAGGGCGCTCCGCCCAACGATCCGGGTCCGAACCCCCGTGCCACCGTTCCTCGACGCCGGGCTGCGCAGGTTCGGATTCGTTCCCTTCGAGCACCCGATCGTCCTGTTGGAAGCGCGGCGTCCGGCGCTCCGAACGCGCTCCACGACCGCGTTCCGCGTCGTGCGCATCGGACCGCTCGAGCTCGACCGGATCGTTCCGTTCTGGGCCGGTGCGTTCGAGCACGAGGAGCTCCGTCGCGCGCTCGCGACGATCGCCCATCATCCGAACCCCTCCGAGCGCCTCACGCCGCTCGCCGCCCTGAGGGACGGCGGTGTGGCCGCAGCAGCGCTCGTCTATTCCGACGGGGCGACCGCGGGAATCCACGCGGTCGCGACCGAGGTCGACTTCCGGGGAGCCGGAGCCGCGACCGCGCTGGTGCGCCATGCGCTCGGACGGGAGATCCCTCCGACGCTCGATACCATCGGCATGACGGCGCGCCATCCTCGCATCTCGCTCCGCCTCCAAGCGCTCGGCTTCCGTGCGGTGGGGGAGCTCATCGAGTACGAGCTTCCGGCAGGCACCGAACTCCACCTGCCGTCGCCCGGTCCTCCGGTGCCACCGCGCTGGCGCCCCCCTCGGGTCCCCCCGTCGAGCTAGGCAAACGGTCGCGCTTAGGAAGCGCGTCGCAATCCGTCGAGCTTCATGCGTTGCTCGAGCGAAGCGATCGAGCGGATCGTCGCGAGGACCGTGTCCGCATTGAGCGAGATCGAATCGATGCCCTGTCGGACCAGGAACTCCGCGAACTCCGGGTAGACGCTCGGTCCCTGACCGCAGATCCCCACGGTGCGGCCCGCCGCGTGCGCGCCCTCGATCAGGAGCTCGATCGCCCGAAGGACGGCCGGGTCGCGTTCGTCGAAGTAGCCGAGGTGGCCGAGGGTCTCGGAGTCGCGGTCCGCGCCGAGGATGAGCTGCGTCAGGTCGTTCGAGCCGATCGAGAATCCATCGCAATGCTTCGCGAACTCGCGCGCGAGGAGGACGGTCGAGGGGACCTCGGCCATGAGGTAGAGCTGGAAGTCCCTCGATCGGCGGAGCCCGGCCTCCTTGAGCATCTCTGCGATCGTCTCGAGCTCCCAGGTGTTGCGGACGAACGGCAGCATCACCATCGCGTTCCGGAGCCCGAGGTCGGTCCGGACCCGCTGGATCGCCTCGAGCTCGGCCTGGAAGGCGGGTTTGAAGACGGGTGCGATGTAGCGGGAGCAGCCGCGCCACCCGATCATCGGGTTCTCCTCCCGCGGCTCGAACGCCTCGCCGCCCGGCATGCCTCGGTACTCGTTGGTCTTGAAGTCGGAGGTGCGGACGATCACCGGCCGAGGGTGGAACGCCTTGCACACCTGACCGATGCCGTCGGTGAGGCGACGCACGAGCTCCTCGCGTCGGCCCTTCTGGATCAGCGAGAGCGGGTGCTCGCGGACGTGCGCGGTGAAGATGAACTCGATCCGCAGAAGCCCTACACCCTGCACGGGGAGCTTCGAGTACTCCGCCGCCTTTTCCGGGACGCCGACGTTCACGTAGATGCGCGTGGCGGTGATCGGGACGCCGCCGTGAGGGGCATCGGAGCCGCCGCCCGCGCTGGGGACGACCTTCGGCGCCGCTCGGTCGAGGTGGCCGAGACCGGGGTACACCGCGCCCGCCTTTCCGTCGACGGTCACGATGCTCCCCTCGACGATCGTCGAGGTCGCCGAACGTGTGCCTACGACGCACGGGACCCCGAGCTCGCGGGAGACGATCGCGGCGTGGCAGGTCATGCCGCCCTCGTCCGTCACGATGGCGCCCGCGCGGGCCATCGCGGGCACCATGTCGGGCGTCGTCATCGTCGTGACCAGGATCTCCTTCGGCGCGAGGCGGTCCATCGCCTCCACACTGCGCAGAATGCGCGCCGTACCTCCCGCGATCCCGGGGCTCGCACCAAACCCCTTCACGAGAGCCGGTTCCTCGTCGGCGTGACCCCCACCGGTTGCCGGGTGGGGTGCCGGTCCGGCCCGGTCCGGGGAGGTCGAGGTCGCGATGGTCGTGATCGGGCGCGCCTGGACCACGTAGAGGTTGGCGCCGTCCGCGCACCACTCGATGTCCATCGGTTGCCGGTAGTGG
>JAKIWU010000115.1 GCA_022749905.1 Thermoplasmata archaeon | reverse complement strand
GGAGCGTCTCCTGGCTCCGGGCGAGCTGATCGACGAGCTTCAAGCGGCGCTCCTCGAGTCCGCGCTTCTCCTCGGAGAGGCCCTGGACCCGTTGCGACTGTTTGGTCTCCACGGTGCGGAGCGCCTCGAGAGCGTCCTTTGCGGTCGTGCAGTTCGTGCGCGCAAGGGCGAGGGCCTTGGTCTTGCCTCCGATTTCGCCCTGAAGGGTCGCGAGCTCGGCCTTCCGGCCATCGAGCGCTTTCACAGCGGCCGCCAAGGACGCGCGCGTGGCTTCGAGCTTCCGTCCGGCCTCGAGCCTCTCCTCGGTCGCCTTTTGGTTGGCCTCGTGAAGGGCCTGGATCTTCTTCGAAAGGGCCGCCGGGAGATGTCCGAGGTACTCCTGCTGGAGCTTCTCGCGCGCCGCCTTGCTCTCCGCGATGCCCCGGGACAGTTCTTCGGCGCCCCCGTCCGCTTCGGCGAGAGCCTTCTCCGCGGTGGTGCGTGCTGCCGTGATCTCGGCGATCCTGCCCCGAGCCTCCTTCAACCGATCCTGAGCGGACTTGAGGTCCCGCTCGATCGCTTCCCGTGCCTCGAGCCGGGCATCCGCCTGCCCGGAGCGCTTGGCGAGCTCCTCGGAGAGGGACCGCACGCGCTCCGCGAGTTTCTCGAGATCCGCTCGGGCGGCCGCCTCCGCGCTCGTCTTCTGTTGGAGCTCGGTCCCGAGCCGGCGAAGCTCGGCGGCGTTCTCGCCGCCGGCCCCCTTGGCGAGATCGAGGTAGCCGCCGGAGATCGCCCCGGTCGCCTCGATGAGATCCCCTTGGAGGGTCACGAGCCGCACCCCGCCCATCTGGGTCCGCGCGTGGGCGAGGTCGTTCATGACGACCGTTTCGCCGAAGACGTACCAGAACGCAGGTCGTAGGGCTTCGTCGAACGTCACGAGGTCGAGCGCGAACCCCACCGCCCCTTCCGCCTGCGCGGCGAGGAGCGATTTCCCCCGAGGGCGGCCGGCGAGCATGCGGTTGAGCGGGAGGAAGGTCGCCCGACCACGCTTCTCCAAGCGGAGAACGCGGATGCACTCCTCGGCTACCGCGTCGGTCTCCACGACGAGCGCTTGGAACCGTCCTCCGCCTGCGATCGTGAGCGCGGTGGCGTGCTGGGGATCGAACGATGCGAGCTCCTGAACCGTGCCGCGGATCCCGGGGATCTTGCCGAGATTCCGCTGGGAAAGGAGGTAATCGACGGCCGCGAGCGCGCTTGCGCCGCCCCCTCGCTCCGCGCGGACCTTGAGCCGGGCGTCGAGAGCCATGTAGCGCCGATTGAGCTCGAAGACTTCCTGTTCGAGCCGTTCCGACTCCTTGCGGACCGTCTGTTCCTTCGCCTTCGCCTGGAAGAGCTCCTTCTGGAGGTCCTGCGTGGACCGCGCTCCCGATCCGGACGATGCCGTCGACTCGCGAATCCGGAGCTCGACTTCTTTGAGCTCCATTTCGCGGGTCCGGCGATCGTCTTCGGCTTGCGCCAGGGACTGCTCCGACGCGGCGACATTGGCCTTGGCGGTCTCTCGAGAGGCCACTGCGGCTTCCCAGCGCTTCTGGAGTTCGTCCTGCTCGCGCTCCGCCTTCAGGATCTCCTTGCGTGTTCCCGCGAGCTTCCCTTGGGATTGGTCGGTCTGGGAGGTTGCGGCCTGGAGCTCGTTCGACTGACTCTGAGCTCGGGCCTCGATCTCTTTCAGGGATGCCGAGAGCGATTTCTCCTCCTTCCGGAGCTGATCCGCAGCCTTTCCATCGGCGGCAAGCTGGGACTGCAGCGTCTGCGCCCGTTCGGTGAGAGCTTGGATCTCGGCCTCGGCATTGCGGACCCCCTCGTCGAGACGGGCGAACGCCATCCGACGCTCGTCGAGGTCTTGCTTGAACTTCGCAGCCTCGGCTCCACCGCGGCGCGCGATCTCCTGCTCGATGCGGTCGATCGACGCTCCGAGGCTCGCGCGCTCCCCTTCGAGCTTCTGGGCTTCGGTCCGCAGGTTCTCGACCTCGCCCGTCAGTTTGGCGAGCTGAGCCTCGCAACTGCGAACCTCCTGGTCCGCGAGCCGAAGGCCCGCTTTGGCGAGGCGCGCCTCGGTGTGGCGCTTCTCGTCCTGGATCTGCTTGTACTGGATCGCCTGCAAGCGCTGGCTCTCAAGCGCCGCGATGTGACCTCGAATCTCGCCGAGGAGCGTCTGGATGCGCGAAAGGTTCGATTCGAGGTCCGTCCGCTTCGCTTCGGCGCGTTCGAGCTCCTCGTCATACTGGGAAATCCCGGCCAGGCGCTCGACGAGGGCCCTCCGTGGGATCGGACCCATGCTCACGATCCGGTTGACGTCCCCCTGCTGGACCAGATTGTACCCGTCCCCGGAGAGCCGTGCATGCGACAGGACCGAGTCGATCTCGGTCTGCGTGGATCGCCGTCCGTTTACGTAGAAGTAAGAGTAGTAGCCGTTCGGATCGCTCGGGGCGAGCTTCACGTACCGTGTGATCTCGACGTCCTCGGATTCTACCGGCAGAAGGCGGTCTCGGTTGTCGAAGACGAGGGAGACCTCGCACTCGGTCGCAGGCTTCTTCGACGCCCCGCCGTTGAAGAAGAGGTGGGTCAGCCGATCGGCCCGGAGGGCCTTCGAGCTCGTCGGGCCCAGAACGAACAGGATCGCGTCCGAGATGTTGGACTTCCCCATCCCGTTGGGGCCCGCCACCCCCGTGAACCCGGGCTGGAAGGGGATCTCGGTCGCTCCGGCGAACGACTTGAAGTTCCGGACCTTGAGCAGCTTGAGAAACATCGCTCCCCCCGAGTCTCCGACCGCCAGTCTCCGCCCCGACGCTGTTTGTCGGACAGATGTCGGCGAAAACCGTTCACCCTGTCAGCCATATTTAGAACTTTAGCCGCAGATGAACGCCAGAAGCCCGCAGGACCCCGGTTCAAGAGTTGTTCGGCCCATAATCTTCCGTACGTCGTGCCGTGATCGACGCAGTTCGAGATCGCCTCCTGGAAGTTCGAGACGGGAGTCGCGAGCTCTCCCTCAGGGAGGCGGGCGATCGTCGGGTGTCCGACGGGAGCCGTGCGGCCCTCGGTGTGGCCTAGTCCCCGACCATTCCGACCCGAAACCACAGGTTCCAGCTATCTCCCTTCACTCTTCCGGCCTCCCGGACCGCGCCGGCTCTCCGGTGAATGGTGCCTTCCCGTAGAGGTGGCCCATCGGAACGTGCTCGCGAAGGTCCACACACCATCGTTCAGAGCGCGAGGGGTCACCTTGAGGAGACCGTCCCACAGCCTCCGCGATGGAACCCTCGGCACGCAGCGGCAAGCGCTGGTCCTTTCGGTCGACTGCGGTCCGCCCCCCGTCGGACGAGGCGAGGGCCAGTACCCTTGCGCTTGAACGGGCGCTTGCCGCGGCACCGGTCGGTTGCGGCTCCCTCGAATCGGTTTGGCAGTTTGGTCGCGGCGGCGAACTCCTGCTGTGCGCGGAATCGCGGGAGCTCGACCTTTGGCTCGCGGGAACCCTGATCCCCACCTTTCGCGTTGGGCGGTGGACCCCGACCTCAGCCGGAATCCGATCGTCGGAGTTCTCGCTCCGTAGGATTGCATTCCCCGCCCCCCACGATCGTGGCCCCTTCCGGACGGTCGGCGAGGGGACCGGCGGGTGGCTCGACCTCGTCTCACGGGTCCTGATGAGGCTCCCCGACGGGTTGGAGGTTCGCTGGCGGATGACCCCGATCGGGTCGACTCCCATTCCGGCCGCCGACAATCCGGTCGGGGAGCTTTTCCCACTGCCCCCCGGATGGAGAAGCGCCGGACCGGCACTTCCAACGCGCGTTCTCGCGGATCGCCGCGAGAGCCGGCGGTTGGCCGTCCAATGGGCTGTCTCTGGCGAGATTTGGTCTCGCGGTGGAAGCGGGCGGATCGAGCGGGAACTTGACCGGGCCGCCGTTCTGCTCGCAGCATCGTCCCACTGCGACGGAGGTTCCGGCCTTGCGTTCCGACCGTTGGGGCGGTTCCGGGGTCGTTCGGCGCAGCTGTTCCGCCTCTCGGCGGCCGAGCTCGCGTGGCTGTTTCCGTCCCCCACCACCGTCTGGTTCGGCGGCCCGGAGCACGGTGCTCCGACGATCCAGCCGATCTGGCTCGGAGCCGATTCCGAGGGCGCGCCCGCGGCGGTCTGGCTCGATCCGACCGAGGGAAGGCACCTTCTCGTCCTCGGCGAGACGGGGATGGGCAAGAGCACCCTTCTCGTCCGGGTCATCGCCCAGGGCTGCCGCGACGCCGGCGCGATCCTCCTCGATCCGATCGGCGATACCGCGCTGCGCGTTCTGGAGTCGCTTCCCCCGAGCGCCCGGGCGAGGGTGCTTTGGATCGCCCCCGTGAGCTCTCCCGTCGGGATCAACGCCCTCGCCTCGCTCCGAACGGACGGAATCCGAGGGGGACTCTCGGCGG
>JAKIWU010000114.1 GCA_022749905.1 Thermoplasmata archaeon | reverse complement strand
GAGGCGGATTCGCTCACGGGCCGGCGCGCCGACACGGTCGCCGCGCGACGACCTTCCCTCAGCTTTCGCGAGTTCCTCGCGGGACGGTACGGTTCGGTCGATGCGCTTGCGGAGGCCTGGGGACTGGGGACCGAGAACGGGCCCCCGCGATTCGACGCGTGGGGTGCCGTACCTCTGTCCCCGGGGCGCGCAGGCTGGACCAAACTCGCCGGCGCGCGGCGGGACATCGCCGACTGGCAGGGCGCGAGCCGCCCCCGCGACCATTCCGACCGCGGGGGCTACCCCGCGATCGTCCGCCTCGTCCGCGACACCCGGCAGCCCGTCATCCTCACGGTCAACGATGCGCGCGAGCTGTTCGACCACGCGGGCGCTCTTCGCTCCCTCGTCGTCCAGATCCGCATCGACCCCGTGGCGCCACCCGAACTGATACACCTCCTCGAAGCCACGGCGCGCGCGGAGCACCTGCGACTCGCGCCGGGGGCGATCGACGCGATCGTGCGCCGCGCGCGCGGCGACGTCCGCGCGGCCCTGAACGACCTTGAGGCGATCGGACCGTTGCCCACGGGACCGCTCCAGCTTTCGCTCCTCGCGACGCGGGACAGCACCGCCGAGATCGCGGACCTCACCGGGGCCGTTCTCGCCGAACCCCGCTTCTACCGGGCCTCCGAGATCCGGGACCGGGCCGATGCGGACCCAGAGGATCTCTGGCCCTGGATGGAAGAGAACGTACCGCGATTCGCACGGACGCCCCTCGCCGTGGAGAACGGGATCCTGCGCGTCGCCCAAGCCCAGATCCACCTCGCAAGGGCGCGGAGACAACGGGTCTGGTCGCTGTGGAGCTACGGTTCCGAGATCGCGACGGGGGGTGCGAGCCTTGCGATCGCCTCGGCCGGCGGCGCCGGGCAGCAACCGGTGGCGTTCCCGGAGTTCCTCGCGGGGATGGGTCAGAGCCGGTTCCGACGAGCCCTTCGGGACAGTATCCTCGCCAAAGCCGGTGCTGCGTTCCACCTCTCGAAGCGCAAGGGAGTGGAGTCGACGCTTCCGCTCCTCGAGATCCTGGTGTCGGGCCGGACGCCCGCCCGTAAGCGGCGCGACAGCGGAACTGCGCAGGACCTGGTTCGCGAGCTCGGACTTTCTGAGGAGGAAGTCGAGTACCTCGGAGGCTCGCCAAACCGGACCGAGGTCGAAGCCGAATCCGGGTCCCCACCTGAAACTGCACCGGATCCGCCTGCGGCGACGATTGCCCCTCCCCCGGAACCGGCACGCCCGGTCCAAACCCGTCTGGGCCAGTTCGATCGGTAACGGCGACAGCCACCGCGTGATCCGGGCTGAGCGCGTGATGAGGGCCCCCATCGTCGCGGCGACGGCTCGAATCCGGACCGTGGTCTCCTGGAGCACCGGGAAGGACTCCGCGTTCGCGCTTCACGTCCTCCGCACATCGCCGGAGGTCGAGGTCGTCGGGCTTCTCTCGACGGTCACGCGGACGTACGACCGCGTTGCGATGCACGGAGTACGCCGGACGGTACTCGAAGCCCAGGCCCGCGCCGCGGGTCTTCCGCTGCGTGTCGTGGAGCTTCCGAGCCCCTGCTCGAACACGGAGTACGAGGCCGCGATGGAAGTCGCGATCCGGGACCTGCACAGCGAAGGGGTGCGCGCGATCGCGTTCGGCGATCTCTTCCTCGAGGACATCCGAGCGTACCGGATCGCGACCCTCCAAGGCACCGGGGTCGACCCGCTCTTCCCGCTCTGGGGTCGAAACACGGCTGCGCTCGCGGGGGAGATGCTGGAGTCTGGTCTCGAGGCACGGATCGCGTGCCTCGACCCCAAGCGGATCCCACGCTCCCTCGCGGGGACACCCTACGATCGCACGTTCCTCTCCAAGCTCCCCGAACGCACGGACCCCTGTGGAGAGAACGGCGAGTTTCACACCTGCGTGTCCGCCGGTCCGTTCTTCCGCTCCCCGCTCGACCTCCGTCCCGGGGCGATCGTCGAGCGGGAGGGGTTCGTGTTTGCCGATCTCGTGCTCGGCCCAGCCCGATCGGATCGGGCGGCGGCCCCCGCCTAGCCGAGACGCGCGGTGACCCGGATCTCGACGTTGCCTCGGATGGCGTTCGAGATCGGACAGCCCTGTTCGGCGCGCGCGGCCGCTTCAGCGAACTCGCTCGCGCCCATTCCCGCGACCTGGCCGGTCACATCGAGCTCCATGGTCGTCACCTTCCAGGCGTCTCCGACCTTGTCGAACGTGCAGGTCGCACTGACCTCGAGCCTCGTGGGCGGCTTCCCAATCTTGCCAAGGGTGGACGAGAACGCCATCGCGTAACAACTCGCCTGGGCCGCCGCGAGCAGCTCTTCCGGGCTCGTTCGTCCTCCGGGCTGCTCGGTGCGGGCGACCCACGAGACCGGGCCTTCGGGGAGGCCGCCGCTCGTGCCCCGCACGGTGCCGTTTCCCTTGGCGAGGTCGTGATTCCAGACGGCGATCGCAGTTCTCTTGGCGGTCATCCCCGCGAGGACGAAGGCGGTGGATTTAACCCCGGTGCCGTGATGCTGGGCGCTCGGCGGGAACCATCGGTACTCGTGCCCCTCGTATCGTTCGGGGACTCCCCCAGGCGCCCGTCAAACACGACCCGAGAATCGGACCATCTCGTGGCGCGGCGGCTATTATACGAGAAGCGGGATGAGTGTACACGTGTCCGTCCGGCCGCGCGAGGTCCGGGCGCCTCCCGAACCCTACAAGGTCAAGGTCGTCGAGGCGATCCCGGATCCGTCCCTCGAGCAGCGTGAGGCAGCGCTCGTTCGGGGCGGCTTCAATCTGTTCAATCTGACTTCGGACGAGGTCCACATCGACCTCCTGACGGACTCCGGGACCTCGGCGATGAGCGATCGCCAGTGGTCGGCGATGATGGTCGGAGACGAGAGCTACGCAGGGAGCCGGAACTTCGCCCGGTTCGAGGCGACGGTACAGACGCTCACGGGTTTCCCGCATGTCATTCCCACGCATCAGGGTCGCGCCGCGGAGAACCTCCTCTTCAGCACGCTCGTCCGAGCGGGCCATATCGTCCCGAACAACATGCACTTCGACACCACGCGCACCCATGTCCTCCGGAATGGGGCGACGCCGGTCAATCTGGTCGTCCGGGCAGCGTACGATTGCGACGACCCTGCGCCGTTCAAGGGCAACGTCGATGTGGACCGCCTCGAGCGGCTCCTCGATGGAGAGGGGCGCGGCAAGGTGCCGCTCGTCATGGTCACCCTCACGAACAACACCGGGGGCGGGCAGCCAGTATCGCTCCGGAACCTCGAGGAGGTCTCCACCGTCTGCCGCGCGGCCTCCGTACCCCTCTACCTCGACATGTGCCGTTGGGCCGAGAACGCCTACTTCATTCGGGAGCGGGAGCGCGGGCAGGGTTCGAGGTCGATCCGTGAGATCGGCCGATCGATCTTCGACCTCGCCGAAGGCGCGACGATGAGCGCGAAGAAGGATGGGCTCGTCAACATCGGAGGTTTCCTCGTCACGCGCGACGCGGCCCTCGCCGACAAGCTCCGGGAGGCCCTGATCGTCTTCGAAGGATTCCCCACGTACGGGGGGCTCGCCCGTCGGGATCTCGAGGCGATGGCGGTCGGGCTCGAAGAGGCGACCGAGCTCCCCTACCTCGAGCACCGGATCGGCCAGGTCCGCTACCTCGCGGCGCTGCTCGATGCGGAGGGGATCCCGTTCATGCGCCCGCCGGGGGGCCACGGGATCTATCTCGACGCGAGGCGCTTCCTCCCCCACCTCGGCCGCAAGGAGCTCCCCGGTCAGGCGCTCGTGGTCGAGATCTACCGGGAGGGAGGAGTGCGGACCGTGGAGGTGGGCGGCATCATGTTCGGCGACGCGGACGGAGGCACGGAGATCTCCGAACCCCTCGAACTCGTTCGTCTCGCCATCCCGCGACGCGTCTACTCCGCCTCCCACCTCGAGTTCGTGGCCGAGGTCATCGCGAAGGTGCACCGCCGACGGAACGAGATCCGTGGCATGCGCATGGTCCACGCTCCGGAGCACCTGCGGCATTTCACAGCACGATTCGAACCGCTCGCGCCTCCGGCCCCCGCAGAAGGAGCCGTGGCATCGGCTCGGCCCCGGAGAGCGGCCCGGTCCCGGGGGAGCCGGCCCGCGTAGCCGATGGATCGCCCGCAACGGCCGAGGGCGCGTGCATGAGCAGCATCGCATTCCTCCTCGCGGTCACCGTCAGCCTCTTCGCCCTCGTCGATCCGATCGGCACCCTCCCGTTCTTCGTCGCCCTGACCCAAGGCTTTGACGACGCCGACCGCACCGTCATCCTCCGACGGGCAGTCCTCGTCGTGGCCGCCGTGCTCTCCGGATTCGCGCTCGCCGGCCGGTTCTTGTTCACGGCCTTCGGGTTCACCCTGCAAGCCTTCGAGATCGCCGGCGGGATCCTGCTCT
>JAKIWU010000113.1 GCA_022749905.1 Thermoplasmata archaeon | reverse complement strand
GCTCGGGATTTATCCGGGACCGGTCTTCCAGGCGATCCAGGCTGCCGCCACGCAGTTCGTCGCCTTCGGACCGTGACGAGCGAGCGCGCCGACGTGGTCGTCGTCGGAGCGGGCCCCGCGGGGAGCCTTGCGGCGCGCTTCTCCGCGCTCGGGGGCGCTCGCACGATCCTCCTCGACCGTCGCCCGGAGCTCGGTCACCCTGTGCAGTGCGGGGAGTTCGTCCCTTCCGCGAGGGAACTCGCGGACATCTTCGCCTCGCCTGATCTCTTCGACGGCACCTTCGACCTCCCCGCGGAGGCGATCCAGAGGGAGACCCGCACCATGGCCTGCATCGCCCCCTCGGGCCGACGGTACGAGTTTCCCCTCGAGGGCGTGAGCGTCGCGCGCCGGGCCTTCGATAAGGCGCTCGCCTACCGCGCGGAGGGAGCGGGGGCTGAGCTTCGGAATCCCGCCGGCGTGGTGCGCGTCCGGGACGGCACCGTCGAGCTCGCCACGGGCGGCCGGATCGAGGCGCGCGTCGTGATCGGCGCGGACGGACCCGTCTCGGTTGTGGCGCGTTCCGCCGGGGTGCAGCTCCCGCGGCAGATGTACCGGATGATCACGGCGAGCGCGCCTGGCGCCTTCGCGCCTCGCCTCGATCTCTTCTTCGGCTCGGTCGCCCCCGGAGGGTACGCCTGGTCGATCCCGAAGCTCGACGGGGCGAACGTCGGTCTCGGGGCGTTCGGTCCGTCGGACGGTCGCTCCCTCGACGCGCTCCTCGATGCGTTCGTCGCGTCGCAAGGTTGGGACGGGGCGGTCGATCGGACCCGGTGGTGGGTCCCGATCGGCGCCCCCCCCGTAACCGCGGTCGCCGGTCGCAGCCTCCTCACCGGTGATGCAGCGAACCTCGTGATGGCCACGAACGGGGCCGGCATTCCGACCGCGATGATCTCGGGCCGCGACGCGGGAACCATCGCCGCCCTCCACGTCCGGGACGGGACGCCG
Source organism: Thermoplasmata archaeon (assembly GCA_022749905.1). Taxonomy (GTDB): domain Archaea; phylum Thermoplasmatota; class Thermoplasmata; order Lutacidiplasmatales; family UBA184; genus Lutacidiplasma. Next base: position 3,459 of record JAKIWU010000113.1, on the reverse strand, counting down.
CTCCGCGCGTACGACCCGTTGTGGAAGCGCCACCTCTTTGGCCCGCTCCGGAGGGGCCACCGCGTCAAGCGGGCCGCCGACCCCGTCGCCCGCAGCGACCCGCTCCTCGAACTGGGAATGCGCTATATCGGCGCGACCGGTCTCGACGACGTGATGCGTCTGCGCTGGCCGGCACGCCTCGGAGGGGCGAATTGACCGCGGCGGAAGGGCGCGCTCCCCCGGAGAGCGCTCTCGAGCTCCTCGTCAGCCGGACGATCGGCGCGGGAGCGCCCGAGCGGCTGCTCGAGCTCCTTCCCACCCTCACCCATGACCTCGCGGAGATCGACCAGAGGATCGCCCAAAGCCTCCAGACGACCTACCCGCGCCTGTTCGAAGCAGCGTCCTACGCGATGAGCCATGGAGGGAAACGCTTCCGCCCTCTCCTCATGGCCGCCCTGACGCGGGCCCTCGGCGCGGAGTCGACCCGGCCGATCCATGCCCTCGCCGCCGCGGTCCAGCTCATCCACACGGCGACCCTGGTCCACGACGACGTCATCGATCATGCGGAGCTCCGTCGCGGGCTCCCCTCGATGCCGCGCGCGTTCGGCCTACCGGCCTCGATCGTGACGGGGGACTACCTCTTCGTGCGGGCGTTCGAGCTCGCCGCGGAGTACCCGCGCTCGATCATCCTGCGGTGCGGAGAGTCCTGCGCGGAGCTCGTGGAGGGGGAGGTCCTGCAGGAGTCCGGTCGCTTTGATCTTGCCTCGGGGCGCGAGCACTACTTCCGCGTGATCGAGCGGAAGACCGCCGCCGTCATGGGCGCGGCGCTCGCCTCCGTGGCGGAGATCGCGGGCGCGGGAGCTCCGGTCGTGGACGCCGCCTCGACCTACGGCCGCGCGCTCGGGCTCGCCTTCCAGATCCGCGACGACCTGCTCGACGTCTTCGGGGACCCGGACATCCTCGGGAAGCCGCTCTATACCGACTATCGCGAGGGGAATCCGACCCTCGTCTCGCTGGAAGCGCATTCGGAGCTCGCGGGCGCGGAGAAGGGCGAGTTCGAGCGCCTGTTTGGGCTGCGAAGGAAGCAGGCGAGCGACCTGCGACGCCTGAGAGCCCTCACGGACAGGACCGGAGCGCTCTGGAGGGTGAGCGGCGAGGCGACGGCCTGGGCCGAGCGGGCGGTCCGCGCGCTCGACCCGCTTCCCCCCACGCCGTATCGCACGCTCCTCGAGTGGCTCGCCCGGGGCGCTGCCGCGCGCAGCTTCTGAGGACGATCCCGCCGCAACCCGCCGGTCGAGACGCGCCCGCTCCAGCGAAAGGTACAAGGACTGACCAAAGGTGAAGTCGCCGCAACAACGACCCATGCCGCCCTCGAGCTCGGTCCACGCTTCCGCGAGCGGGAGCGGCCACGCGACCCACCATCCGCACGTCGAGGTGGGCCACCTCCCTTCGCCGTGGCGGCCGACGGCCGCGACACCGAGCCTCCCCATCGGCGCGGCGATCCTCGCGTTCCTGATCGGGATCGGGGGCCTCGTGCTGATCCTCGCCGGGGGCCTCTTCCTCGTGAACTACTACACCATGGGCGCTGTGCCCAACGCCCTGCTCATCGTGCACGCGGTCACGGCCCTCGGTGCGGCGCTGCTCGTGCTCCTCGGCGCGGTCGTGCTCGCGCTCGCGACCGCGCTCTGGCGGCAGGAGGCCTGGGCGCTCTACACGATGGTGGTCATCCTGTTCGGCAGCTTGGCCTTCCTCTTCTTCACGGCCTCGATCACCTACCTCTTCCTGGTCCTGATCGGCCTCTTCGTCTACCTCCTCGCGGTCCGGCGGCACTTCTTCTGATGCGGGTCCTCCTCGCGGAGCTCGCGCCGGTCCTCGGGGACCCCGGGGCCAACCTGGTCCGGATCCGGGACACCTTGGCGGCCGCGCGATGCGATCTCGCGGTCTTCCCCGAGCTCTTCCTTTCGGGCTATCGGGTCGGCGACCGATTCCACGAGATCGCTCTCTCTGCGGGCGATCCCTCGATCGACGCGCTCCGCGCGGTCGCGCGGGAACGACACGCAGCGATCGTCGTGGGAGCCCCCATGCGCTCGACGGAACGGGCCGGCGAGATCCACAACTCGGCGCTCCTCGTCGACCAGGACGGGGCGACCTCGAGCCAGGTCAAGCGTTTCCTCCCCACGTTCGGTCCGTTCGAGGAGGGGATCCACTTCACCCCTGCCGCGACCAGTCAGCCCGTCCGTTCGGGCGGACGCTCCCTCGGACTCGAGATCTGCTACGATGCCTTCTTTCCCGAAGTGAGCCGGGACCTCGCGTTGGCGGGGGCCGAGCTCCTGGTCGCGATCTCGGCAGCCCCGGTGAGCTCCCGCCGCCTGTTCGAGAAGGTCCTTCCGGCGCGCGCGATCGAGAATGCGCTCCCGCTCGTCTACGTGAACCGGGTCGGCGTCGAGGACGGACTGGTGTTCGGCGGAGGCTCGATCGCCCTCGACCCACGGGGCGAGGCAGTCGAGACTCAGGAAGTCAACCTCGCGGGCCTCGAGTCCGATGAGAGGGTCGTGACGGTCGAGCTCGATCTCGCGCACCTGCCCCGCTGGCGGCCCTTCCGACCCGTCGTGCGCGATGCGGCGGGCAGCCGCGCGGCCACCGGTCCGAGGGCCTCCGCATCGCCCGGCAGCGCAGGTCCTGCCGACGCATCCCTCACGTCGAGCGCGCGGCTTATACACCCTGACTCTCGGTAGGGCGACCGTGCCCCGCACGCGAACGCTTGCCGAGGAACTCGCCTCCAAGCAGCGGGAGATCTCGGTCGCCGAATTCTTCGAGCGCAACCGCCAGATCCTCGGGTTCGACAATCCACTCCGAGCCGTCCTTACGACGGTGAAGGAAGCGGTGGACAACGCCCTCGACGCGTGCGAGGAGGCGTCCGTGCTTCCCGACGTTCTTGTGGAGATCACGCGCGAGGGACCGGATCGTCTCCGAGTCGCGGTGACCGACAATGGCCCGGGGATCCTGAAACGCGAGATCCCGAACGTCTTCGGCCGGCTCCTCTACGGCTCGCGCTTCCACGCGAACCGCCAGTCGCGCGGCCAGCAGGGGATCGGGATCTCGGCGGCCGTGCTCTACGCGGCCCTCACGACGGCACGCCCGGTCCGGGTCACCTCGAAGGTCGCCGAGGAGGAGGCGGCGCACATCGTCGAGCTCCTCATTGACACCCAGAAGAACCTGCCGAGGGTCGTCGCCGAGGACCTCATGCTGTGGGACCGCGAGCATGGGACCCGGATCGAGCTCACGCTCAAGGCGAAGTATCAGCGGGGCCGGCAATCTCCGTTTGAGTACCTGAAAGGCACGGCGATCGTCAACCCGCACGCGCGCCTCATCCTCGTCGAGCCCGACGGGACCCGGATCACCTACGAACGGGCCTCGACGGAAATCCCTCCGATCCCCCAGGAGGTGGCGCCCCACCCGTACGGTCTCGAGCTCGGCGAG
>JAKIWU010000112.1 GCA_022749905.1 Thermoplasmata archaeon | reverse complement strand
GGGGAGCGCAAAGATCGAGCCGAAGAGATAGCCCGACCAGGTCTTCGAGGGCCCTAAGATCCGTCGTTGGTCCCACCGCCAGATCCGTCCGAAGTCCATCGGGGGTCCCCGCCCCTTCGGGATCGTCGCGGTGGCGTTCGCGATGTACGCTACGAGGAGGACCCAGAGGACGCGGGCCGGTACGGCAAGGTGCGGGTCGACCACGAGACCGCCGCTCGCTACGGCTCCCGGGCGAACCGTTCGATGGTCTCCGAAACCTTCGCGATCATGCGGGGGTCGACACTCTCCTCCGCCTCGTGGATATGCGCGTCTCGGTCCATGCTCCCGAACACGAGCGCGGGCAGGGGGGCTCCGGAGGGGGTGGTGATCCCTACGAGGGTGCTCGCGTCCGTGCCGCCGTACTCCCCGAACACACCGCCCTCCCCGAACGCGTCGCGGAGGAGCCGCTCGAGCTTGCGGACCGCCGGGTGGTCGAGAGGCGCCGCATATCCGCCGCGGGCCCGGGTGGGTGGGGCGTCAAACTGGGCCCTGGGCTGTCGTACGGCGTTCCAGTGCTCCAACCGCGCGAACAGCTTCCCTCGGACCTCGTCGATCGCCATCTCGGGAATGAGTCGGAAATCGACGGAGAAGGTCGCGCGACCGGATGTAGCCTCATCGATCCGGTGCTCTCGGAGAGCGCGGTCAAGGAGGGCGAGAGCCGCTCCCACCGGATTGTGGCCCCGATGCGGGTAGCCCCCATGGGCGCTCAGCCCGACCACCTGGAACGAGCCCGCGCCCGGAGGGATGACCAGCGAGGTTCCGGCTGCGGGCGTCGCAACACGGTACGGGGGAGGTACGTCGCGCGTGGCCCACGCGAGGAACTCCCCCACGGAAGGCTCGGGGCCGCCGACGACGAGCGTCACGGCTTCGGCGATCTGGTTGGGGGCATCGTTCTCGGCGTGCGCGCGTAGGACCGTGACGCTCGCCGAGCCTGTCGGTTTCGTTTCGAGGTCGAACCGCGTCACGGTCGCGCGACCCGTCAGGACGGATTCGGGCGCGCCGTGATCCGGCCAATCGGGTGAGGGGTACGCGGACCGGAAGCTCCGGGCGAACTCGTGCAAGCGCGCAAGTTCGGCCCCAAGTTCGACGGCATTGCGGGCGGCGGCCGGGCCTTCGATGACCGCATCGAGGAACATCACGCCGGACGATCCCGCCGTCGCGTGCGGGCCCCCGTCGGGGATGAGAGCGACGTCGCCCTCCACAAAACGGTCCGGATGATGCGGGGGGAGACGTTCGTCGTGGATCTTCATCGCCTCGATCCCGCCGAGGCCGCCGGTTTCCTCGTCGCAGCACACGAGGAGCCGCACACTGCGGGGAGCCTTCCCATCCTGAGCGAGGCGCTTCATCGCGAGCAGGCTTGCGACGACCCCGCTCCCCAGGTCGTCGTTCGCACCACGACCGTAGAGGCGACCATCGGAACGCTCTGTGAGCGCGTGGGGCGGGCTCTTCCAGCGCCCGAGCTGTTCGTTCGGAACCGGGACGACATCGTAGTGCGCGAGGAGGAGAACGCGTTCCTTCGAACCGGCGTCCCAATCGACGATCACATTGGGCCGAGCGATCCCTCGGTACTCCGGATCCGGCGGAAGGTCGACAAGGGGGTCGAAGATCCGGGTCGAGAGCCCGAACCGGCGCGCCCAGCGGACGATCTCCCCCGCGGCGCGCGCGTAATTCCCCTTCTCATAGCGCCCCGCGACGGGATCCTCGAGGTTCGTCGGGGAGATCGCAACGAGGGACGTCAGGAGCCGGAGACCGTCGGGATCGCCAAGAGCCCGAGCCATTGCCGATGGCGCACGGTCGACAGGGTCGGCCTCCATCGGGGCCGTCAGCGGAAGAGGAGCAGGAGCACGAGGGAGCTCGTCAGGACCAGGAGGTAGGTCATGACGAACGCGTTGGTGAACATCGAGAGGGTGTCGCCGAGGGAGGTCAAAAGCCGAACGGTCCAACCGGGCCGGAGCACCCGTACCGACGGGATTCGTCGCTGGCCGGAGGCGATCCACACCGGCGTGAGATCGGCGATCGCGGTCTCGACGGCCGCGCGCACCTCCCTGCGGAGCGCGTCGACGGAGTACCGTTCTCCGACGGGGTTCGTGCCTCCGTCAACTTCGTGGACGATGTGGTTGTCCGTGGTGAGGATCTCGGCCGTGACGGCCAGGGGACGCAGGCCCTCGAGCAACGCGGCCCGAAATCCCAGGACGAGATTGTTCCCGTCGATGAGCACGTAGGCGGTACGCGTGCCGGCCGCATCGACGACCAAGGCTCGGATCCCGTGGGGTCCGATCCCGGTTTCGGCGAGGGAGTACCCATCCCGGACTCCCACACCGATCCGAACCGGACCGCTGCGCGCGACGGAATGCGCGAGGCGGACCGCGGCCTCAACGTCCCGCGCGAGCTTCTCGGCGGCGGGCGAGCCGTAGGTGAGGTCCCCTTCGTCCTCGACGTAGGAGTTGTGCGCATCCACAAAGGCGATGGCGGGACCGCCCGGAGTTTCGAGCATCTGGGCGACCGGCTCGACCGCGGATCGATCGATGTCATCGGTGGGTGCCGGTGCCTGGGTGACGATCACGAGCGCGACCGGTCCGAGGATCTGGGCTCGCGCGAACGGGGCAGGTCCCACTCCGACGAGCGCGCTCGCGGGGCCGTCATGGGACCCTTCCGGGAGATCCGCGAGGAGCTGCGCCGTGCCCGACGCCATGCGGTCGAAATCGGCGGTCGTCGGGAGATCGAGATCGTGATTGCACGGGGTGTGCGGCACGAACACGGTCCCGGCCGCGGCCCCCAAGCGATCGGCGAGGCGACGCGGTAGGTCGCTCGAGCCGAGCGAGGCGAAGGGACCGGGGTGGACGCTAGGGAGCGCGACCGTGGCCTTCACGCCGTCCTCGCTCCGGAAGACGATCAATCGTACGAGAAGATCGACCGGCGCCGAGAACTTCGCGAAGAACCGTTCGAGTGTCTCGGTCGCGGCGGGATCGCGTTCGTTGATGTGGTCGAGGAGCGGCCGAATCAGGGCCACGCCCGAGGTCCCAAACTCGCGGCGGATCGGTCGATCCGCGGCGCGCAGGAGGAGGGCGCTCGCGAGGAACCCCACGAGCAGGAAGAGGCCGGCCTCGAGGTAGACGATCGTGGCCGGCGTGAACAGGAGAAGGATTGCAGCGCAGGACGCGAGGGGTCCCACGAGGGAGGCAGGCAGGGAGCGTAGGTGGGACGGATTCGAGACGCCGAAGAGCGTCATGTGGCGGAACCAGAGGATCGGGCCTTGGAGGAACAGTAGGATCGTTGCGACCGCCGGAAGAGTCCCGGGCGCGGCGAGGTGGATGATTCGCCAGACCGCCGCGACCGGAATCGAGAACGCTCCGGCCGTCACGGAGAGCAGGAGGCTGCGCTTCAGGGTGAGGCGACCTCCAAGCACGCTCGCCACAGGTCCGGTAAGGGCGCTCGCGACGAGAGCGGGGAGAAGGAACACACCGAGGAACCCGGTCAGGAACGGCAGCGGCAGCCCGGTCGGGAGACCGAAGAGCGCGGCGAGGAGCGCCGCTTCCACCAGGAGGAACGCGAGCGACTCAAGGGGGCTCGGGGCACGGATGAGGAGGCGGCGGTGTTTCGAGCCGCTCGCCCGACGGGTGGTCATCCACGATGTTCTAGCGGCCACGGCGGCGACGCACCTCCGAAAGGATGCTCTGGAACCCTACGCCGAGACCTTCCTCTTCCGTGACCGTCCCCGTAACGAGGATCTGCGCCCCTGCGTCGAGCAGCGCCGTGGCGTCGTTCCCGGTCCGGATCCCGCCACCGACGATGAGAGGGATACTGAGGCAGTCCCGGACCGCGCGAACGATCGGTGCGGGAACGGGAGCCGGCGCGCCGGATCCAGCCTCGAGGTAGATCATCCGCATGCCGAGGAGCTCGGCGGCGAGAGCGTACCCGACCGCGACGTCCGGTCGATCGCGCGGGACCACGTCGACCTGCCCAACCTCGCCGACCCGCATCCCCGGGGCGATGACGAGGTAGCCGAGCGAGATCGGCTCGAGGCCCATCGCCCGGATCGCAGGAGCGCTCTGGGCGTGCAAGCGGATGACAAGGTCGAGATTTCGGGAGTTGAGGAGACTCATGAAGAGGACCGCGTCCGCCTCGGGGGTCAAGGACGCGGGCCCTTCCGGGAAGATGATGGCCGGAATATGGCCGGCGGATTTCACGGCCTTCGCCGCGGCCCCCATCTTCGCCCGGGAGATACCGGTCGAGCCGCCGAGGAGGATGGCGTCCGATCCGAGTTCGGCGGCGCCCTTCGCGATCGCGCCCGCCGCACGCCCCGGGGACTTGTCGGGGTCCACGAGGGTGAAGTGGAGCGGCCCTTCGTCGAGCCGTTCCGTGAGGTAGTCCCAGATCTTGCCCATAGCGACCGATCGATCAGCGGAACGCTGCCGAGAGGAACGCGGCGAGTGCCACGGTCATGGCTCCCTTGCT
>JAKIWU010000111.1 GCA_022749905.1 Thermoplasmata archaeon | reverse complement strand
GCCTCGACGACGACGGCGCGATGGGGTATGGACGGCTCGAGGACAACGCTGCCTTCGCCTCCGGCCTCGTCGAGCTTGCGGGCGCGACCGCAGATCCCCGATACGCGAGGGCCGCGGACGCGCTGTTCGGCACCATCGACCGGGCGTTCTCCGATCCGTCGGGGCTCTTCCGGGATCTCGCTCCGTCGATCTACGATGGGCCCTCGCTGCCGAGCCTCGGGGAAGTCGTCCTGCCCATCGAGGACGCGCCGCACATCTCTCCGAACGCCACGACGGCCCTCGGGCTCGTGCGCTGGAGTTCGCTCACCGGCCGCTCAGAACCCCTCGAACGCGCGAGGCGGCTGATCGAGGCGCTGGTCCGCAGAAGCTCCGGGGGAGGGCTGTTCGCCTCGGGCAGCGCTCTCGCGGCGGGCCTGCTCCGCACGCCGGCGGCCCGCGTGGTCGTCGAGGGACACGGCGCCGAAGCGGACGCCCTTGCACGGGCGGCGGAGTTGACCTGGCATCCGAACCTGTGGGTGTTCCGAGGCTTCCCACCGGATCCGTTCTCGCTCCCGGAGGAACTTGCCGCTGCGCGAACCTCCGACGATCGCGGCGCTCGCGCGCTCGTCTGTTTCGGACAGCGCTGTCTCGCGCCCCTCACCGAACCGGGCGCGCTTCGGAACGCGCTCGAGCAGGCGGATCGACCGAGCGCGTAGCGATCGTGCCGAGGTCCGTGCCGTCGAGAAGGTAGGCGCGCGCCGTCCCCGCGGCGAGGAATCGGGAGAATAGGAAGGTCCGACCGCTCCGCGGAGCGCTCCGGTTCAGCGTCTCGGTGCCCGCGAGCGGGTTGAAGGGTGGAAGGATGACCAGCTCCCTCGCACGGATCGGTCCGTGGCGTCGGCGGCGTTTCGGGCGCGTCGACGGCGCGGGAAAGGCAACGCGGACCCAGCACGGGCGCTTCCCGGACCGCTCGTCGCCCGTCGCGGCGAGCCGAACCCCAGGATGGAGATGGCCCGCCACGAGGGTCTTCGTGCGCAGGACCGCGTTCGAGGGCCAGCAGTGACCATGAAAGATCCCGACGCCCTGCACGATCGCCCCGGAGGCCGGATGGACCTCGACCTCGCGTGGGAGGTAGCGGACCAATCCGACGTCGTGATTCCCCAAGACGACGTCGACGCGGATTCCCGCGGTGAGAAGCGTCGAGAAGAAGTCGAACAGAACCGGGCGGAGGGCAGCCGGTGTCCCGACGATCGGATGTTTGACGTCGCCCGCGATGACGATCGACCGCGCGCGGCTCGCCCTCGCCTGTTCCAGGAGTGTCGCCGCGAGCCCGGGAGCTGACGCCTCCGGAGGTCCCTCGTTGAGGCGGTCACTCCCGCCCAGGCCGAGATGGAGGTCTGCGAGGAGCAGGACCGGCGGAGCGCCCCGCGATTCAAGCTTGAGGAGGGGCATGCCGGGGATGGGTATGAGCGCCGACTCCTCCACGCGCGAACGATGCTCCGCACGGCCTTCATCGTTGTGCGCCTAACGACCGCGCGTTCCGCGCGCAAACGGCGCTCGGCGGTCCATCCGGAGCAGAGCTTTCGACGGTGGGCGGAGGGTCATTTATATACATGCGGCCGTGGATTCCTAGGCATGGGAGCGAGCGGCCAGCGGGACCGGACCATCGAGCGGATCCGCAGTCTGCTCGAGAGCTCGGGCTTCTACGTCTCGGACGCCCACCACATCCGCCCGACGGCCTTCGACCTGATGGCGCGCCGCGACTCGCTCCTCCTCATCATCAAGGCGCTGAAGAATATCGACGCGCTCGCTCCCTCCGAGGCGGAGCGGCTCGTCGAACTCTCGGCCCTCTTCGGTGCCTCGGTGCTGATGATCGGTCAGACCTCGGGCGCGAGCCCGCTCGAGCCGGGAGTCGTCTACAACCGGTACGGGATCCCCATCCTCGTCGAGGAAAGCCTGCGCGACTACCTCGGGAAGGGCGTCCCTCCGTTCCTCTTCTCGAGTCCTGGTGGGATCTTCGCACGGATCGACGGCGATCGCCTCCGTCACCTTCGCCTGCTGCGCCAGCTCTCGCTCGGCGCCCTGGCCGGCGTCGCCGGGGTGAGCCGGCGCACGATCCAGCTCTACGAAGACGGAGGGGGCGCCGAGATCTCCGTCGTCGAGCGCATCGAGCAGTATCTCGGCGAGCCGATCGCCCTTCCGATCGAACCGTTCCGGGCCCCGCGCCCGATGCCCCGCCCCACGCCGGGCGAGGAGGACGAGGACGACGAGGGTGACTCCGACGACGAGGACGACGGGATCCCCACGCCGGGGCGACCTCGTCGTCCCCTGCCGACCGGGACGTCCCTCCGGGAGAATGTGTTCCGCGAGCTCGACGGGATGGGCTGGGAGGTCGTCGTGACGGTGCGGTGCCCGTTCGACGCCTTCTCTTCGGGAGCGCTCGGCGGGCAGGAAGAGATCCTTCTCACCGCCGTCGGGACTCTCAAGACCGCGCAGCACCGGGCGGACCTCCTCCAGCAGATCGCCCACGTCGCCGAGGGCCACGCCCTCTACGTCGTGACCGGGTCGCCCTCGCACCGCTCGATCGACGGCCTTCCGATCCTGACGGTCCGAGAGCTCCGGCGCCACCGGGACCCCGCCGAGCTCATCGCGGACATCGCCGAACGCGAAAGCGCGTGATCGCGCGGACCCTGCATAGCGGCTCGGAGTTCCTCCTCCTCGGGACCGTCCGGGGACTTGCGAGCGAGGTCCCCCCGCTTCTCGAGCGCCTCGGGGCCTTCGCACCGGACGCGATCGCCCTCGGTGTCTCGCCGGACGAGCTGAACGGCGTGCGAGCATACTTCGCGCACGCAAGCTCCGAGCCGATCGTCACCCTCGCTCCCACCGAGTCGGCGGAGGTGCGAGCGCTCGCACACTACGGAGACGTGAGAGTCCCGAACCCGACGGTGCCCGCGGTGCTCGCATGGGGCGAATCCCACGGCATCCCCGTGGAGCCCGTCGATCCTTCCGACGACCGGTTCGCCGAGATGTTCGCCCAACAGATCGGGTATTTCGAGCTCGTGCGACGGACGCTCAGGGAACGACATCTCGCCCGGCACCCGCCCACACCCCCGACCGCGGAGGAGTTCGCCCTCGAGTGGGGCCGTCCGCCCTCGGAACGCGGGGGGTCGAGCCGACTGATCCTCCGTCGGGAGGAGAGCGTGGCCTCATCGATCCGGGTCCTTGCCCAGCGGCATGCCCGCGTTGCCGTCGTCATCGACCGGGAACGGTTCGAGCCGCTCGAGGCAGCCCTCGGAACAAGCCCGCTCCCACGGTAGGTCCCGTGCGGACGCTGCCTAGTGGAGGATCTGGAGCTCGCGTCCCGCCTTCTCGAACGCCGCGATCGCGAAGCCCACGTCCTCGTCGGTGAGCGCGGCGTTCAGGATCGTGCGGATCCGCGCCTTCTCCTTCGCGACCATCGGGTAGACGATCGGGAGCGCGAACACACCGAGCTCGAACAGGCGTTCGCTCAGGGCCTTGGCGCGGCTGCTCTCGCCGACGATGACCGGGACGATCGGCGTCTCGCTCCGGCCCACGTCGAAGCCCGCGGACGAGAGCGCCCCCTTGAACCGCTTCGTGTGCGCCCAGAGGCGTCGGACGTGCTCGGGTTCCGTCTCCAGCACGTCGATGGCGGCGGTGCATGCGGCGACGACGGCGGGCGGGTGCGAGCCGCTCAGAAGCCAGGTTCTCGAGCGGTTGTAGGCGAAGTTGACGAGGTCGCGCGAACCCGAGATGTGCCCTCCGACGACCCCGAACGCCTTCGAGAACGTGCCCATCTCGACCTGGACCTCGCGCCGCGAGAGATGGAAGTGGGAGACGATGCCCCGCCCCCCCTCGCCGAGCACGCCCTCGCCGTGGGCGTCGTCGACGTAGACCATCGCCCCGTGGGCCGCGCCGAGGCGCGCGATCTGGTCGAGGGGGGCGATGTCGCCGTCCATCGAGAAGACGCCATCGCTGATCACGAGGATCCGCCGGTAGGCCGGGGTATGCTCCTCCGCCTTTGCGAGGACCACCTCGAGGTCGGCCATGTCGCGGTGCCGGAACACGCCGCGCTCGGCCTTCGAGAGCCGGACGCCGTCAATGATGCTCCCATGGTTCAGCTCGTCGCTGATGATCAGGTCGCCCTCGCCGGCGAGCTGGGGGATGAGCCCTGCGTTCGTCGCGAACCCCGTCTGGTAGACGAGGGACGCCTCAGCGTCCTTGAAGCGCGCAAGGCGGCGCTCGAGTTCGAGGTGGAGGTCCATCGTGCCCGCGATCGGGCGAACCGAGCCGGAGCCGGCCCCGTGGGAGGCGACGGCCGCGGCGGCCGCCGCCTTCACCTTCGGATGATTGCTGAGCCCGAGATAGTTGTTCGAGCAGAGCATCAGGACGCGCTTGCCGTCGATCGACGACCACGGCGCGCTCGGGCCCCCGAGCGCCCGGATCTTCCAATCGAGGTCCGCGGTGCGAAGCTGTTCGTACTCCTCGCGCAGGAAGCCCGTCGGGTCGCGCACGAGGTCTCACCACT
>JAKIWU010000110.1 GCA_022749905.1 Thermoplasmata archaeon | reverse complement strand
CCGCCGGGGCGGAGCACGCGCGCGGCCTCGTCGGCGTACTGTTTGCGCAATCGGACCGGAAGCGTATGGAAGCAGCCGATGTCAATGAGTCCGCCGAAGCGAGCGCGAGGGAAAGGCAGGCGGAGGGCGTCCCCCACACGGAAGTCGACGTCAAGCCCGGCGTCTCCTGCCCGTTTCTGCCCCGCCCGGATCGCCCCCGGCGCGAGATCGATCCCGCTCGTGCGGAACCCCGAGCGAGCGAGGAACAGAGCGTTGGTCCCGGCCCCACATCCGATGTCGAGGACTCGGGAGCCCCGTACCAACCCACCGGACTCCACTGTCTTCCTCACCCAAGGGTAGGGTTGCGGAGAAAACCACGGAAGGTCGCGATAGGCGGTCTCTTCGTAGGTACGGCCCCAGCGCCTTCGAAGGGATTCCGGAAGTCCCGTCGTGGTGTGCGCCTTCTGTGGGGATGCCGCCCGAGTCCTACGCGGTTTCACGATTCGGGGAACTTCTCCTGACCATAGGACCTGCGGTCCCTCGCGCGGGACGCAACCGGGGTCGGCGAATCAGCTTCAAGGCCTCACGGCATTCCTTCGCCATGGCGCATTACCAAGACGAGGGCATACTCCCCGTTCCGAGAGCCGAACTCTGGAAGCTACTGGACCACCATCTCGACGACCGGGCAATCCTCGCGATCCACCCGAGGATTACAGCCCAACGTCTGGTCCGCCTCGCCGGGAACGAAGCCTTCGTCGAGCGCCAGATCGCTGTCGGGAGAGGCACCAAGTCCTCCACGTGGAAGCTCACGTCGAACCCGCCAGACGCGTACCGTTGGGAGGTGCTCGATGGAGACGGGCCGTGGGCTCCCGGGAGCTTCGTCGCGAATCGGTATTCGGATGATCCGGCGGGAACGATGGTTCGGTCTGAGGGCGAACTCACGATCGTCGGACTCCCGAAGTTCCTGCAAGCCTGGCTCGCGCGACGCGTCCTTGCCGGAATCCACAGCCAGGACATCGCCTTCCTCCGCGGAACGAAGGTCTGACGCGGAACGGGACGACCCGCCGGCGTTGTCCCCGGGCCCCTACCGGTGGCGTCTGACCGGGGCGCTCTGGAAGCGGGAAGGCCCCCACCGCGATCATCGGCGTCGGCGAACGTGCATGGGCGTCTTTCCCGCTCTTCGGCGGCCGGCCCGGCGGCGGGAACATAATTAAACCCCGGCCTCGTGGCTCCCGACATGCCCGAAAGCCCCCGGAAGGGATCGATGGAATCGAGCCAGTCGTCAACCGAGACCGCGGTCGCCCAGATCGTCCACATGAACCCGCACCGCGTGATGGTCGTCCTCTCCCTCCCCGTCCCGCCGATGCAGACGCGTCCCACCGTGACGCTCGAGTGGGACAGGGAGGACACCACGATGCCTCTCAGCGAGCTCCTCCAGCGGATCGAGGCGTACGTCCGCCAGTTCGGCGACAAGTAGTCGGCTGGAACGTCGCGCGGCGCGCCGCGCCTTTCGGCCCAAGGACCCCGGAGGGACTAGCCACGCAGGATCTTGAACGCCGAATTCCACGCGTTCAGGCTCGCAGCCACCCGTACCCAGAGGGGAACGAGGGCTTCGAGCCAGCGAGCGTTCTCGATCCCGCCAAGGTCGATCGCTCCCGGCCACCCGAACGCCTTCAGGATCTCGACGGTCCGGGCCTTCGCCGCGACATCGTTGCCGCAGATCATCATGTCCGGGGGGCCCCCGGCGACCTTCGGGTCCACCATCAGGCTGTTCGGGACGATGTTGAAGCACTTCACAACACGCGCTTTCGGGAGCTTCCTCTGAATCTGTTCGCCGAGCGAATCGGTGAGACCCACGAACAACCCCGGGGGCATCCCCTTCGAAAAGTCGAGCGCGTTCGTCGTGTCCAACACGATCTTCCCCGCGAACGACTCGGGCCCGGCGAGGTCGATGGCCGTCGCCACAGCGGCTCCCTGGACCGAGAGGACGAGGAGCTCGCCGAAGGTTGCGGACTCCGCGAACGTGCCCGTTGAGCCCTTGGCTCCGACCTCCGCCCTCCACGTCTGGAGCGCCTCGCTCTTCGGGGAGCGGGATCCGATCATCACCTCGTGCCCTTTCGCGACAAACCCGCGACCGAGCATCCGTCCCACATCCCCGCTGCCGAGAACCCCTACACGCATCGATTCGCCTCGATCGAGACCTGCCGGAGGCAGCTTAGGGTTTTGCGTGCGATCGCCCGGGTTCGACCTCCGGGATCCGTCGATCCTCGTAGTGGGGCGTCCAGGGTTCGTTCGGACCCTGGGTGGCTAGGAACGCCCCGATCACGGCGATGGGAATGCCGGCGAGCCCAAGGATGGGGGGGGTGGAGTTGAGGAAGATCCACGAGAGGAGGAGCGTGAAGACCGGGATCGCGGCCATGAGGACCGCCGGGAGCACGAGCCCGGCGCGATGGATCGCCGCGAAATAGAGCCACGGCCCGAGGAAGAACGCGCTGACTCCGAGCGCGACGAGAGCGCCCGTCGCCACCGCAGAGTTCGGGAGGAGCGCGCCGATCCCTCCCGGAACCACCGGCGCAACCGCCAGCGTCACGATCCCCGCCGCGAGCACCGACTGGGCTCCGATCGCGGCCGTGGGAGTGCGAAGGGTCGCGCGCGCCGTCGCAAGGAAGAACGCCGCGATCACCACCGGGAGGATCACCGCCACCCCGATCGCGACGCCGGAGAGGGGGCGAACCTCGCCGCTAGCGGCGATCGTCAGGATGGAGCCTCCCGTGCACACCGCGATGGCGAACGCGAACCGAGCCGTCCGGATCCTCTCGGCTCCCTCGGAAAAGAGGAGGGCGAGGAGAATGGGCGTGAGGACCACGTCCCCGACGAGGGAGAGAAGGGCTGTGTCGACGGGCCCCGCGAGATACGTCGCGGCCAGGACGAGGAGCTGCATCGCGACCATGAGGCCGCTGCGCCCCCACGCGATCGGATCGCCCCAGAGTTTCCAGAACGCTCCTCCGTGGCCCTGGGCAATGGCAGCGACGGAGAACCCGACTCCGCCAACGAGGAACGGCCAGACGATCAGCGCCATAGGCGCGAGGCCTGCCCCGGCGCGCAGGACGAGGGGATAGTACGCAGCCCAGAGGAACGCGGCCGCGAGGGCCATGCCGACGGCCGTCGAAGCTCCGGAGGATGCTCTCGTCATGGGGTTAGTCTGCGCGCGAGCGAGCGGATCGCCTTGGAGCGTTCCCGGGCGCGATCAATACTCGTCGTAGTCGAGGTTGAGTCCGGGGAGGTGTACTCCGGCGCCGCGCTCGACATGCCCGATCTCGAGGACGTCCGGAGCTCCGGCCCGCGCGAGCCTCCGGAGAAGTTCGCTGCGGCCGCGTCGTCCCGCCACGATCACGAATCCGACGCCCATGTTGAACGTCTGGTAGAGCTCCCGCGGCGCGACGTTCCCGAGTTCCGCGATCCAGTCGAACAAGGTCGACGGCTCCGGCCACCGGTCGAGGATGAAGGAGAGTCCAGGGTGCAGGCGCAGGAGATTCCGCACACCACCTCCCGAGATGTGCGCGAAGCCGTGGACGTCGCCGAGACCGGCCACGGCTTCCGTGATGCTCACGTAGGTTCGCGTCGGGGTGAGAAGCTCCGTTCCGATCGCCCGCTCCCCGCCAGGCCGGGGCGCCGTCAGGCTGACAGCCTTCTCGCGCAGGAGACGGCGAACGAGGGTGAACCCGTTCGCGTGGAGCCCGGAGGAGGGGATCCCGAGGATGGAGTCCCCGGCCCGTATCGTTTTCCCCGTGATGGGGGTGCGGCCCCGCGGGTAAAATCCGAGCGCGGTCCCGCCGAGATCGTACGCCCCGACGATCTCCGGAACCACCGCGGTCTCGCCGCCGAGGAGCGTCATGCCGGCGGCTCGCAAGCCACGCTCGATCCCGCGGCCGATCGCGGCGAACCGTTCGGAGTCGGGCTTAGGGATCGAGAGGCAGTCCACGAACGCGCTCGGACGGGCTCCGACCGCGGCGAGATCGTTCGCGTTGACGGCGACCAGGTCTTCGCCCACCTCCTCCCACGAGCCGACCTCCCCCGCGAGGAGGCTCTTCGTTCCGACCGTGTCAGTGGTTACGGCCAGCGTTTCGTGGCCGATCCGCACGAGCCCGGCGTAGTGGCCCCGCAGGTCGATTGCCCTGCCATGCGAGGGTGGGGGGCGATAGCGGATCGCGCCGAGCAGCTGGTGGAGAGCGTGGCGGACCTCCGACCGGTCGACCCCGGCGGCTGCGTAGGTCAATCCAGTCGGGGGCGCGTCCGCCACGGGCCCGTCCGGACCGCGGTGGCGGATATAGCTCCCGTAGCCGCTCAGCTTTCTAGTGCGGACCGCCCAACCGAGCTTTGCGAGTGGCCCCTTGAGAATTACCCCAGTGCCCCCACCGAGTTCTTCCTGCCATCTTCCATAGAACATGTTGACTTCCGCCGATGTCGCGGAAGCCCCAAGCCGAGCGCCTCCTCTCCCCCCCTCGGAGGCGCTCCATGGAGAACATGACCTACGTCGGACTCGACGTGCACAAGGAGACGATCGTTGCCACCGCCGT
>JAKIWU010000011.1 GCA_022749905.1 Thermoplasmata archaeon | reverse complement strand
CCTCGTGAATGAGATGCCGAGTGAGGACGTGCAGGCGGGAACGGACCCGGTTCCGTTCGCGCCGTCCTTCGCGATCGAGGAGACGACGACCGACGCGTCGGTCGGTCGCCTTCTTCCGGGCGAGCCTCCGACGTCGGGCGACGTGCGTCGCCTGGATCGTCCGGACCTCGGGGAACGGGACCCGAACGGCATGGGTGGCCTGCTGGGAGAGGTCGACGCCGTCGAGGGAGGATTCGTTGGAGTCGAGGGCGAGGAGTCGGCTGGGGATGTAGGGGGTTGGGGCGGGTCGTTCGAGGTAAAGGACAACCCGGTCGGGGGTGACGTGGAGCTGCTTGACGCGGGTGTCGGGAGCGACGAGCCGGTCTCGGTGGAAGGGAGCGAGGTGGAGGAAGAAGTGGGACCACTCCCCGTTGCGAAGGGAGAGGCGAACCTTGCCGGAGTCCCGATCGAGGTGGAAGGTGTCGGTGCCGGTTCGAAGGAAAGGGAGGCGGACGAAGGGAACGCGGGAATCAAGGTGCTTGCGAAGGCGACGGCGGTGTGCCTTGGCAAGAGCGAGACCGATCTCGGCGGCGGCGACGGCGTGCCCGCCGGTGAGCTGGTGGACGAACGCTCGGTCGCGGGCGAATCGGGAGAGGGAGCCGCGGGCGGTCTTCCCGGAGGTGAGGGCTTCGCGGAGGATCTCATTGACGAGAAGTCGGTAGTCTCGAAGGAGGGCGAGAACCGGCGGAGGAAGCACCCCGACGAGGGGGAGGACGAGGGCCCGGAGAACCGAGGGCATGGGGTCGATGGGGGAGGGGTGGGACATGAACCGACGGGAGGAGGTGAACGACGAACGATGATGCGCTGAGGCATTCAGAGCAAAAAAATCCCAAAACGGGCTCGGACCGAACCTTTATCTCCAAAACCGTCGGTTGCCAATCCATGTCGCAGCCCGGCGCGCCCATGCCGCCACCCCCACAGTGGAGCACCCTGCCTGCCTCGTCGACCGTGTCTATCCCATGGTCCTCCCTGGTGACCTGGGGACGGATCCTCGGCTTCGTCCTAATCTTCCTGGGGACCATCGTCGCGGTCGCCTTCGCGAGCTTTCCGAGCAACTGCTTGACCACGCCGGTCCCGAGCAGCTGCACGAGCTTCGCCTCACAATGGGCGAACGCCGTCATGTGGGGCAAGATTCTCTGGGTCATCGGCCTCTTCTTCATCGGTGGCGCCACCGGCATCCGGATGAACCGCCGCTGGGGCGGCAAGGACATGGGCAACGAGGACGGCGCGGGCGCGGTTCAGAGGGGCTGGGCGAACCTCGCGGTGATCGTGCTCTGCATCCTCCTGATGGCGGCGATCCTGTTCACCATCAACATCTGTCCACCCATCGGTGGCGGCGGCCTCACCGGCTTCGGCGGGGGAACCTGTCCCGGTGCCTGAGGGAGAGGGTAAACAGCCCCTCCCGAGATCGGGGCCCTCCAAGGCCCTCGTTCGTCTTGCGTCCGGCTAGCGGTCTAGTCGACCGAAGGACGGTCTAGGCGGTTCTTCTCCTTCCGGCCCGACGGTCCGGGGACGAAGCGGGAGCTTCGGCAACTCCACCCGGGCCACGGAGCGATACAGGACCCAAGCTCCAGCCGCGATCACGAGCGCTACGGCGAGCCCGGTCGCCGAATCCGCCGCAGCAGCGACGCCGACGAAGAAGAATCCGACCAACTCGAGCGGTAGGGCAGACGCAGGGCCACCAGCAACTCGTCCCTCGGACTTCCGTCCCGGGACCGCGAGCATTCCTGCAGCGGCCTGGAGCGCAACGATGGCGAGCCCCTCCGCCAGCACGGCTGCCACACCGAGGACCGTGGCGCCCGACGCCGCGAAATACTGGGTCACGAGGGCGAGAATGAGGATCCCGCCGATCCCGGCCCGGAAGCCGAGGACGTAGAACGGCCCCGAGCCGTCCTGTCCGAAATACGCCGTCCGTTGCTGGAACCATTGGGCGATCTCCGTTCCCCCGACAAGGAGCGCGAGGTAGAGCGCGATCCCACCGATCTCGAGCAGCGGGATCGCCTGGACGAGGAACAGGAGGGGGATGGTGAGAGGGATCCCCACGAAGAGCCCGGCCGTGTAAGCGATCATCTCCTTGCGCTCGTCGAAGCGGCTCTCGGGGACCTGAGGGGCCGCGTACCGCCCGACTTGCCAGTAGACGAATCCAGCCGAGAGCAGGATCCCGACCCCCGCCCCGATCGAGAGCGCAGGGTTCACCATGGTCCGCTCACCTTGCGACCGCAGGCGAGGAATCCGGTGTGGCCCAGCATGTCGAACTCCGGTCGTGTTCCGCCCTCTCCGACGTGGAGTGCCCGCTCGAGGAGCTCCGCGGACCGGACCTCCTTGAGGCCGAGGGTGCGCATCTCCCGCACCGTGCGCTCGAGCTGGTTGTAGGTCGGCGTGTAGGTCGCGACCCGTCCTCCAGGAGCCAGCGCGGTCCGCGCCGAGCCCAGCGCCGCCCACGGCTCGGCAAGGTCGAGGACGATGGCGTCGAGGTCGGTCACGTCGAAGCCGCCCGACCCCACGTCGCGCTCACGGAACTCGACGCGCTCGGCAAGCCCGGAGGCCGCCACGTTCTCGCGCGCCACAGCAAGGAAGTCGGGCCGACGATCGTAGGAGAATACGTGGCCGCCGGCGCCGACGGCGTGGGCGAGGACAATGGTGAGGGCGCCACTTCCCGATCCAGCTTCGGCGACGCGGCTCCCTGGTCCAACCCCCGCGAGATAGAGGAGATACTGCGCATCTTTCGGAGTGATGATCTGGGCCTTTCGTCGGAGATGGCCCAGAAGATCGGCGAGGGTGGGCCGGAGGAGCACGTACTCAACGCCGGCCCAACCCACCGTTGCGCCCGGTGACTTCCCGACGTACGGGGAAAGATCGACCACCCCCCGACCTTCGACCGTGACGGGGTCGAGGGCGAGGCGCATCAGGATCGATTCCCTCTCGCTCCTCCAGAGAACGATGGTTTCGCCGGCGTGGAGAGGCTCGTGTCCCGACATGCGCGCGCTACGGCGGGCTCGAGACTCGCAGAGGCTTCGAGGAAGCGCCCCACCCGGAGGAACGGCTCCAGCGAATCACAGGCTGCTTCCTGCGAATCGTGGCGTCCCCCCATTCCGGTGACCTGCCCGCTCCGGAGGGGAATCTCTCGGCGAAAGACGAATATGGAGGGCGCGAGTTCCCGCCGACCGCCGATCGGGCTCGGGCGGACCGGTGCGCGATGCGGCGGAAGGACCTCATTCGTGGTGAACGAGCGCGGGCATAGTGTAGTCTGGTTATCACATAGGCTTGCCAAGCCTATAACTCGGGTTCAAATCCCGGTGCCCGCACTTCCTCGGAGCCCTGAGATTCCCTCGCGCTCCCGTGCGCTCGTCCGTTGGAACGGATGAACGGACAACGACTCGCGACCGTTCCGTACTTCGAAGATCGGAGGTGCCGACCTCGCTTCCTGGTCTCTCCCCTTCGCTACTGGATCGCAGGACCGGCGCGGGACCTCGACCCGCTCGATGTTCGACCGGGGCATGCTGTCGCGGATCTCGGCGCGGGAGCGGGATTCCATGCCGCGGAGATCCTTCGACGGATCGGCCCTCAGGGAAGGCTTGCGCTCGTCGATCTCGATCCCGACAATCTCGCCCTCGCACGCGCCCGGCTCGGAAACGATGCCCGCGTGTCCACCCTCGTCGCATCGGCCGCGAGCGTCGACGCGCTGTCCTCCGGTTCGTTCGATCGGGTTCTGCTGTCGCTCGTACTATGCTGCCTTGTGGACAAGGAAGGCGTATTGGATCAGGCTGGGAGGATCCTCCGCCCGGGCGGGAGAGCGCTGATCTCCTACCCCAAGCGCTGGATCCGGCGGCGGGGACGCCGCGCAGCCTACGCGATGAGCCCCGACCGCTGGAAGGAGCTCATGGAGCGAGGCCCCTGGATCGAGGTCCCGATCGCGAACAGCCTCTGGACCATTCGCCACCTTGTGGAGAAGGGGTCGGACGACCGCGCCTAATCCACAATCCCTCCATTCGCCCTCGGGGCGGCGGCGCGCGATGGATGCCCGAAAAGCCGCTTCGCAACTATCTTATAGAGGACCCTTCTCGCGCGCGGCACCGTGTATTTTCTCGATCACCGGAAGGACGTAGTCCGGATCCCACCGGGACGTCTCGGCCCTAAGATTGAAACGGTGCTCACCGAGCTCGCCCAGCAGCAGTTCGAGGGGAAGCTCGTCGATGGCCAGAACCTCACCGTGATGATCCAGGAGGTCACCCCCATCGGGGAGGGCCACATCATCCATGGGGACGGCGGTGTCTACCAGGAGGTCGAGTACCAGGCCCTCATGTTCCGCCCCGAGATCCAGGAGGTCGTCGAGGGCGCCGTCGTCGAGATCCGGAAGTTCGGAGCGTTCGTCCGGTTCGGGCCGCTGGACGGTCTCCTGCATGTCTCGCAGATCATGGACGACCGCGTGAACATCGACGAGCACAACCAGCGCCTCGTCGGGGTGGAGACGAAGCGCGACCTCAAGGTCGGGTACAAGGTCCGGGCCCGCGTCGTCTCGCTTTCCCTCTCCGAGATCGCCCCGCGGGACAGCCGGATTGGCCTCACCATGCGCCAGCCCGGGCTCGGCCGGTTCGAGTGGATCGTCGACGCTCACAAGAAGACCGAGCCGAAGCCGACGCGCAAGCTCTCGAGCGGGAAGACCATCCTGCGCCCGACGGCCCCAGCGGCCCCAGCGGCGGTGAAGCCGGCATGATCAGCCTCAAGGCCTGCCGCAACTGCAACACGATCACCGATCAGAACAAGTGTCCCCGATGCTCCGGCGAGGTCTCGCGGGAGTGGCAGGGATACCTCGTGGTGATCGACCCCGAGAAGTCCGAGATCGCCCGAAAGATGGGGATCCATGCGAGCGGCCGGTACGCGCTCCGCGTCAAGTGAGGAGCGGGTCTGGGTCGTCCCCGATTCCCTGCGCCCGGTCCTGGCCGAGCAGTACGGACCGGTCTACGCGGGGAGACCGGCGGAGAAACGGATCCAGCACCTCGGCCCGTTCGCCTCCTGCGGTGATGAGGTAACGCGCGTTGCGATCGCGACGGGCAATCTCCCGATCGTGGGGGTCGTGGATTTCAAGACCGGTCGGACGGGAACGGTCGAGGCGAGCTCGTACGCCGCGCTCTCCGCGCGCGGCCGGCGTCGGGTCGTGAACCCCGCGGGCATGCTCACGGAACGCCTGCGACGCGCCGTGAAGGAGTTCCTTCTGGAGGGCGGAGGACTGCTCGAGGTCGATGGCGAAGAGGATCTCGCTGCCCTCGCGCTCGTCGAATCGCTCCCCGTCGGGGCCACTGTTATATACGGAATTCCGGGTTCGGGCGTCTCCTTCGTGGCGGTGGACGCTCTCAGCAAGGAGCACGTGCGGGGGCTCATCGCGCAGATGGAACTGAGGAAGATCGACCTTGGAGCTTAGCATCCTCGAGGAGCGGAAGAACCCACTCCTGCACCGGACCGAGTACCGGTTCGAGGTCGCCCACGCCGCCGCCGCGACGCCGAACCGCAACGACGTTCGCCAGGAACTTTCGAAGATGGTCCGAGTGCCGAAGGACCGGCTCATCCTCGAGTGGATGCACGCGCGCTACGGGATGGCGAAGTCGGAAGGGTTCGCGATCGGCTACGATACCAAGGAAGCTCTCGACGTGACCGCGCGCGAGCACATCCTCGTGCGGAACGGTCTCCGGGAGAAGAAGGCGGCCCAACCGGCTACCGAGGCCCCCGCGCCAGCGGCGCCGCCTGCCGCGGCACCTGCCGCAACCCCTCCCCCAGCTCCCGCGAACAAGGAGTGAGCGAGCCTCGTGGCGAAGGCACGCGTAGGATTCTACACGGAGTCCGGCGAGACCCTGACCCGGACGCACAAGACCTGCCCCAAGTGCGGTCCCGGAACCTTCCTCGCCGAGCACGCAGACCGTCGCTCGTGCGGGCACTGTGGCTACTCCGAAGCGAAGACCGCGGGCGCCCCCAGTCCCCCTATGAAGGCTCGCCCGACCAAGGCCGCGACTTGAGCGAGGCTCTCGGATCGGTTCCGACGAACGAGGAAGCTTGACCGGTCCGTTCGCTTCGATCACGGTCGCGGTCGACGGCTCTCCCCACGCGGACCGTGCCTTCGCCCACGCGCTCGGCCTTGCGAAGGCCTTCGGAGCGAGCCTCACGATCATCTCGGTGGTCCCGTTCCACCCGGCGGCGTTCGGGGCTCCCCAGCTGGCGCCGCAAATGGTCGCCGACGACGACGATGAGGAGGTCCGCGCGTGTCGTACGATGCTCGAGAAACTCCAGGCGAGGGCCCTCGGGGAGGGGATCGGGAGCGTCGTGACCGAGCTCCGCGAGGGCCTCGTCGTCGACGAGCTCCTCGACTATCTTGCGCACCACCGACCGGAGCTCCTGGTCGTTGGTTCGAGAGGCTTGTCGGCAACGAAGCGGCTCTTCCTCGGCAGCGTCTCGGAATCCCTTGTCCATCACGCGCCCTGCCCCGTGCTCGTCGACCGGCCCATCGCGTAACGTCGATCCCGGATCGCGCTTCGGGGATCGTGCGGGTCGGAGGCGCCGACGCGGTGGCTGTCCGGCGCCCGCGACGCGGCTTTGAACCAACGGATTCCGCTGTTGGACCAATAGGCACGTGACCCCCGTGCGGCATCCGCCGCCGTGTACGAGCTCGTTGCAGAGCCCGAGCGGTGCCCGACGTCTCTCGGCGGCATCCTCCGACATGGCTCGAGGTTCGGGGGCCCCGCGAAAGGCAGACTCCTTCGGACACCGATCTTCCTGACCGCCTTCCTGATCGCCGGATTGCTCGTGCAAGGACCGGGGGTTGGATCGGCTGTCGTCCCGGTGCAGGGGGTCCAAATCCTCACCACGATCGACTACGTCAACGTCAGCGCGACCGAGCAGACGTTGTTCACCCCGTCGCAGGTTGCGGTCACGCCGGGCGATCTGGTCCGCCTCACGATCACGCAACTCGCGGATTTCAACCACACCTTCACCCTCTCGCCGCTCGCGAACTTCACGTTCACGTCGAGCAACACCTCCGCGGACCTCTCCGCCTTCTTCCATGCCCATCCTCCCCTCGTCAATCTGAGCCTCGGGTCGGTGCCCGGCAAGAAATCGTACGCGAACTTCACGGCCCCACCGAAGGGATCGTACGAGTTCGTGTGTCTCGAGAACGGCCACTTCCGACAAGGCATGCACGGCGAGCTGCTCTCGGGCGTGGCGGCGCCCGCGAACGTCGTCACCCCGATCACAACGCTCGATGTCACCATCGCGGGCGCGATCGCCCTCGGGCTCGCGGTCGGGATCCTGGCCGTGGTGAAGATGCGGCGTCGCGTCCCTCCTGCGCCTCCCACCCAGCCTCCAACGTGAGACCGCCATGCTAGCGCCTAGGGCCAGGAGCGCTCGACGCGCGCGGAAGACTTGCGGCGGATCGTAGGCCGGATCCCGGCCTCCCGGGAGCGAAGGGTTCAGGCGCGTCCGCCGTTCGATAGGTCTCGGAAGAGAGACGCGTACCGGGGCCCGATCCGGGCCCAGGAGTACGCATCGACCAAGCTGCGAGCCTCAGCGCCCATCGTCCTGCGGAGGGTAGCATCGCGGAGCACGCGTCGTAGGGCCTCCGCGAGGGCTCCCACATCGTTGGGCGGCACGAGCCATCCGTTCTCCCCGTCGCGAACCACGTCCGGCACGCCCCCGACCCGTGTCGCGACGATCGGGAGGTGCGCCGCCATCGCTTCCAGGAGAACCACGGGAAACGAGTCGAACCGGGACGGCAGCACGAAGGCATCCGCACGCGCGTACTCGCGGAGGACCTCGGACCGGGAGAGGGGACCGGTCAGGGTTAGGCGGTCGGAGAGCCCGAGATCGTGGGCGAGTCGCCGGAGACGCTCCATGTCGCCCCAGTCCTCACCTACCAGTCGGAGGTCGGGCACCGGTTCCTCGAGGCGCGCGGTCGCGCGCAGGAGAAGGTCGAGCCCCTTCTGGGCGAGATAGATTCGGCCGACGAACAGCAGAACCGGTCGAGGCGCGACGGGAGGGCGGGCCGGTAGGGACGCGAACTCCTCGAGGTCGATCGCCGTGGGGATCACCTCGATCCGGGTGGGATCGACTCCGCATCGTTGGAGAAGGTCGCGCTCGCTCGGAGTCTGCGCGATCACTCGGTCCGCGGGTCGAAGGGTCGCGCGCGCGACGAGACGCGCGTACGTCCGTGAGATGGCGCTGCCTCGGCCCGCATCCATGTGGGGGGTGATCACGAGCTTCACCGGTCGGAGCCGCCGTGCGAGCGCCCCCGACCACGTCGGGAAGTAGCCGAAGGCGTGGGCGTGCAGGACATCCGGACCCTTCTCCAGGGCCGAGAAGAGCATCCCCGGGGCGAGGATCCCGAGCCCGTGGGGTGCGGGCATCAGGGGCATCGCGCGATGGCGTCGCACAGGGAACTCGCCGTGGTTCCCGACGCCACGGACTCTCCCGAAGGGCCGATCCCGGGCGAGATCGGTGGTGACGACCTGCACCTCGATGCCGGCGCGAACGAGTTCGCGCGCGAGGTGATCGACGTGCTGTTCGACACCCCCTCGCGCGGGAGGGAAGCGCTGGGTGAGCTCGACGACCCGGACCGTCACGGCCCGCTCGCCGGTACCGGCGGTGCCCGGGGTGCGTCGCTCCAGAAGAAGAGCCACGGACGAGGGTGCTCCTGGTCCTTCAGCAACGCGTAGATGAGTTGGGCCAGGCTGACGGTGACGAGGATCGCGATGACGATCAACGCGTAGTACCGGAACTTCCCCCAGATCGGGTTCTGGTCGAGGGCGACCACATACGGCCAGACCGCCGGGCTGACCGGGCTCAGGAAGCGAATCCCGAGGTCGTTGTCCACCAGAAGATCGAACGAGGCGAGGGAGAGGAGGAAGAGGAGGAAGGTGCGACGCGCCGGGTGGAACGCGACGAGGTCGAGGATGAGCAGCGCGAACAGGTAGAGCCAGTATTGCTCGTAGAGCCCCCAGCGAAAGAGGAGGAACACATTCACGACCAGCATCACCGCACGAAGCTCCGCGGCGGGGCCACCGGCGCGGAGCCATCGTGCGCCCTGCCATCCCGCGAGGAAGACAGCGGGAACCCACGCGTAGGGGAGCACGGTGAGGAGATCGGGGGATCGCGCCAGCATCCCGGCCAGCGGATCGATCGAGAGGAGGTAGGCGTAGTTCATTCCGAACCCACCTCCGTGGGTCTCGTAGATCGACCCCGCGGTGAACCCCACGGTCGACCAACCGAAGGCCCAGAAGGCGAGGCCCGTGAGGGCCAGAGGTACGCCGACGACGAGGAAGGCCCAGAGGCGACGGATGCCGCGCTCCCGGAAGAGCTCGAGGGGAAAGAAAATGGCCGTGATCCACTTGACGAACACGCCGAGACCCCAGAGGAGGCTCCTCTCGGCCGGTCCCCTCGCGAGGAACGTGGCGAGAAGGATGACGACCGCGATCGCATCGAGCTGGCCCCAGATCGCCGAGATGACGATCGCATAGGGGAAGAGCGCCCAGATCGTTGCAACGGTGAGGGCGGAGCCCGCGTTTCCGGTCCAACGCAGGACGAGCCGGTGGAGCAGCCAGGCGGTTGCGATGTCCGCCCAAATGACCGGCTGTTTGATGAGGAAATAGAGGACGTACGGATCCCCGCCTCCGATCGCCTCCCAGACGCGGTAGATCGCGCCCAAGGTCAAAGGCCAGAACGGAAGGTAGGCGGCCGACGGGAGAAGATCGCCGGCGAACGCGATGGTGACGCCCGGCACAGCGGGCCAGAAGGCGTACGGGTTCTCCCCCATCGCCACGGCGTGCCCCGTCCGGATCCAGACCTCGAAGTCGTACGGATGGCCGGTCCAGAACGAGAACGCTTCCCGGACGAGTACGCCGAGGAGGAGAATCTGTCCAAGGCGCGACAGCTTGGGGACGGGCCACGACCGCCCACGAGGCATGGAAGGGGCGCGGGCCTCGTCGTCCCTGGGACGCTCCGGAGGGCCCATTGGAACCTTGGGGGAGCCGTCGCGCCCCACATATGGCCTTCCCGCCTCTCCCGGGCGGGGAGCCGTTCGACGGAGCCCGGTGCATTCGATGACTCTCGTTCCCCCCGGAGTTCGTGAAACGGTCCTCCTCGGACCTCCCGCCGGACGGTCCGTGCCGGTCCTGTTCGCCGAGATGCACGGGAACCTCTACGTCATCCCGACCGGGGGACGGGGCGGGTGGATCGCGCAGGTCTTGCGGGTCGGCTACGCCGAGGTGACGACCTCGGATGGCCGAACCTCCCGATGGGCCGCTCGGCTGTCGCTCGATCCGTCGGAGATGGAGGCCGCTCGCGTGGCCCTTCGCAGGAAGTACGGCGAGCCCACGTGGTCCCGCTATTTCGCGGGCCACTCGAAGGTGCTCGTTCTCGCCCCGGTACCCCCGAGGGCGGCGCGCTCCCCGCTGGAGTGGATCCAGGAGGAGTTCGACGCCTCGGCGGCAGAGTACGACCGGCGTCTTCAGACGATGCCGATCGAGCGCTACCTCAAGGCCCGGACCCTTGACACGTTCCTCGAACGATTCCGGGACTGCGACCCCCTCCTCGAGATCGGGGCGGGGACGGGAGCAGAGACCCTTCCCCTCCTATCGGCCGGCCACACGATCACCGCCGTCGACATTTCCGAGCGGATGCTCGCAGAGCTCACGCGCGGGGCTCGAGAGGGCGGCTGGCTCGGTCGGCTCTCCGTCTGCAAGGGACAGCTGGGGAACCTTTCCGAAGCCCTCGCCGGAACCCCCGCGGGATCCTTCGGAGGGGCATACTCCTCGTTCGGGGCGTTCAACCTGGAGACCGAGTTCGGACGGGTTCCGGGCTCGCTCGCGCAGCTCGTTCGTCCGCGAGGTTGGCTCGCGTTCACCACTCTCAACCGTCCCGGACTCGCGCCGCTCGCGTGGGAAGTTCTCGCCGGCAACCCGCTCGGCGGACTCTCCCGGTTTGGGCGCCGAATCCCACCGGAGCGGATCCGCTACCCTCTCGAGATCCAGACGCGGCCGCCCGGCGCGATGCGCGACGCGTTCGCTCCCTGGTTTCGCCCGGTGAGCATGAGCCCCGTATCGGTCCTGGCGCCCCCCTTCGAATCCCCCAGGATGCTCAGCTGGCTGAGTGCGCGTGGCGTGATGCGCCTCCAGCATCTCGATCAGCGACTCACCCGGCTTCCCGGCGGAGCGGCCCTGGGAGAGTGGGTCCTCCTGACCTTCCAACGGACCGACGCGCCCGCGCCGCCGGTGCCCCTCTAGCTATAAGTCGCCTCATCCTTCGGGAAGGCATGGGACACCGTTGGGTGGCGGAGCACCACACGGTCAAGGTTCTTCTCGAGCCCCAGGGGGCGATCGTCGCCTTCACGATGAAGACCTACTCCTACCTCTTCTTCGTCACGCGGAGGTTCACCGGCGTGAAACGCATCCGAACCCAGGACCGCGTCGTCGCCAAGGCCGGGTACTGCGCGCCGGCGACCCTCGAGCTGATCGCGCGACTGTACCCCAATGGCCCGTAGACCTTCGCAGCTTGGGCCGAGAGCTCCAACCCGTGAGGAGCGCGAAGCGGAAGGTCGCCATCGTGACACGAAGGAGCGGCGTGGTCGTGGATCCCCCCCGGCAAGGTCCCGGCCGAGGGCTTAAATCGCCCGGGCCCGGATGAGACAGCCCATGGGGCTCGTCGAACTCGCGATCGCGATTCTCGTCCTCGGCATCTCGGCGATTGATGCGGCCGTACCACTGGCGGTCTGGTCCCGCACGCGGGACCCGCGCTTCCTCCTCGTTGCCGGCGCGGGCGGTTGCCTCGCTCTCCTCGGGGGGATCTGGGCGTGGGGTGCCCTCCCCATCGGAGCGCCAGCCTATGCGAACGCGGAACTCCCGGTCCTGCTGATCACCCTCGCGGGGGCGGTCTTTCTCCTCGCCGCGTCCACGTGGCCCCGTCGCGGCTGATCGATGGAGGACGACCCACTCGCCCTCGCGACGCGCCGCCGCATCTACGAGGCGATTGCTCGGTCGCCGGGATCGGGGGGGCGCGAGGTTCAACGCTCGGCCGGCACGGCCTGGGGCGAGACGGTCTATCACCTCGAGCGGCTGACCGACGCCGGGCTCGTCCACCGGGAGCGCGGTGAGCATCAGGATCACTACTACGTTCGGAAGGTCCCCTTGGGGGACCGGCGCCTTCTCGCCTTGGTTCGCTCCCGCTCGGCGCGCCGGATCCTCGTCGCGCTTCTGCAGGAGCCCGAGCAGACGGTCGCGGATCTCGTGGAGAGGACCGGGCTCAGCACCGGTCGCATCTCCGTGCACCTGCGACGGTTCCTCGAGACGGGCATCGTTCGAGGTGGTCGAAGGGAGCGGCTCCGGACGTTCGACCTCGCCGAACCGACGCGTGTCGCCGTGCTCCTCGTCACCTATTCCCAAGGCTTTGCGGACGAGTGGATCGAGCGCCAGCTCGCGACCTGGTCCGAGCTCTTCCGCCCCTGAGCGCATCGGCTTTGGACCAACGGATTCCGTTCTTGGACCAATAGGCACGTCACCCCCGGGGGGCATCTCACCAGTATGCGTCGGGTCGCCAGAGGGATCGACGGGCGTCCCGGATCACTTCGGGGCGCGCTGCGCCTCGCCGCGCTGATCGGGGGACTCAGCCTGCTCCTTACCTCCGCCACCGCCGGCGCGGGGTCCGGTGCATCCTCCTCCTGGTCGCCGACCTCCCTCGTCTGGGGAAACTCCCTCGTCACCTGCAATTTCACCGTGGAGCGCCCGGTCATCGCGATGGCCTCGCCAGCCGACCAACATTCCGGCGTGTCCGCCGCCATGGGGACGATGACGGAGCTGAGCCCGAACGGGAGCGGGGTGGCCGCCGCGTCCCTGTCGGTCCCCGGTTGGTCCGTCCTCAACCTGACCAACGCGACCGACTTCCGCGTCGGCTACGTGGCGTCGCTTCCGGTGACCGCCGCCGGCGGAACCGGTGCGGTCCTCGGCAACGCTTCGTTCCGGATCGAGTTCGCGTTGGAATCCTACGCCTCCTCGAGCACCCCGGACGGCGGCTCGGTCGGGGTCACGGTCAATGTGTCGAACTGGCCCTGGTCCGCGCCCGTCGACCGACTGGCGTTGACGCTGCCGGTGTGGCCGACGTTCGCCGATGCGGAACACCTGATCGTCCCACCGACGGGCACGTCCACGGTCACGAGTGCCTCCAACGCGACCGGAGCTCCCCGTGAGTACCTCGCCCTGGACGCGAGTGCGAACGCCACCTCCGCCTCGGGCGGATCCGCCATCGTGGCTGCGGCGCCTCAGATGTCGATCCGCCCGGAGTCGGGCACCGTCACTGTCACGTTCGGGTCGGAAGCGGGCACCTACCGGACGCTGAGCTACCACGCGACGCTCGGACTTGTGCGGACCCCGACCGTCGCGGGAATCCCGTTGTACGAGTACGCACTCGTCGCGGGTGCGAGCTCCGGGCTCTCCGTGGCTGTGGGGGCAGGGGTCCGCCGGATCCGCCGGAGCCCGCCCAGCCTCCTCTACGCCGAGGGAGGTCCCTAGTGTTCCGACGCGGCTCGACGTCGGGCGCTCCGGGCCCCGGCTGGCTGATGCGACTCCCGTGCGGGCACGGGCTGGTCGTTCCGGGCGGCGTGCCCGTTCCTGCCTTGCCCATGTGGATTCAAGCCCACCGAGCCGAGTGCACTCCCGCTCAGGACCTGCCGGACCGTCGTGGGGAGAACGGCGCGACCGGCGCACCCGGCCTTCCTGGACCGGGACGCCCCCGCCCCCCCTTGCTCGCATCGCCCTCCGGAGGACTGCGGATCGCCGGAGGCCCGGGGGAGGGGACGCCGTGATCCCGATGATCTTGGACGGCGGGATGGCCGCCTACAACGAGGAGCGGAACATCGAAAGCGCGCTCCGATCCCTTCTCGACCAGACGCTCCCCCCGGGCGTACGCTGGGGGAAGGTCTGGGTCGTTGCGAGCGGCTGCACCGACCGCACGGTCGAGATCGCCGAGAGGATCTCCGCCGAGGATCCGCGCGTCGAGGTCGTGGTGGAGCCGGAACGGCGCGGGAAGGTCCGTGCCTTGCACGAGATCTTCCGGCGCACCCGGGGCGACCTCGTCGTCCTCTTGAACTCGGACGCCGGCGCGCAAGCCGGAGCCGTGAGCGAGCTCATCCGAGCCGCATCGGGCCTGCGCCCGCCGTTCGCCGTCATGGGGCGACCGATCGTCGTGCAGGAGCAGCCCGGACTCGTGGGGCGAGCCGTCGGCCTGCTCTGGGCGCTCCACCACGAGTCGCATCTCGAGCGCCTCCGACGGATTGAGATCGTCCACCTCTCCGACGAGCTTCTGCTCGTGAGCGGGGTCGGGCTCCCCGAGATCCCCGGCGGGGTCATCTCGGAGGGGAACTTCATCGGCGCGTGGCTCGCCCGACGGAATGCGGACCGCTCCTACGCACCGACCGCCCAGGCGGCCGTCCAGCTCCCACTCTCGCTGCGGGACCACCTGCTCCAGCGTCGGCGCATCCTCTACGGGCACCATCAGGTGGCGAGCCTCCTCGGGGTGCCGCCCGGAACCTTTCCGCGGTTCTTTCTCCAGCACCCCGGGCCGGGCGTGCGGCTCCTCGGGCGCACGCTTCGCGCCCGGAGGCACGGGCTCCTCGACCTCCTGCTCCTCAGCGGGGCCGAGGTGTTGGCGTTGGCTCTTGCCGGATGGGACCGGATCCTTCCCGCCCGGGAGCAGGTCCTCTGGGAGCGGATCCGCCAGCCGATGCTTCACCCGCACGGTAGCGATCGCTAAGTCGGTCGAACTTCGCCGAGATCATCTGGAACCTCCGGAAGCTCGTCGCGCTCCGGAACGTGAGATCGAAGCGTCCGTCACGCCGCAGGAGGTGGTTGCGCACGAGGCCGGAGGCCTGGAGGTACCCGGCGAGGAGGAGGAACGCGATCGCGTTCAGCGCCCGGACCAGGAGCGGGGCTCTCGCGGGCGATTCCGTTCCGCCGAACGTCCGACGCTGGCGGTAGAGCATGGGCAGTTCGCCGTCCATCCACGGCGCAGCGGCGAGCAGATCGCCATAGTAGGCCCCGCCGATCACGGGGCGCACGGTGAGCGCGTCGCGGGCGACCAGAAACCCGGAGGGCCGCGCGAACGCGCGCACCGCCTCGACGTCATCTACGACGTAGTTCAGGCAGACCGTCACCGTCGCGTCCCCGACCCTTGGGTGTCCGTTCCATCGAAGACGAGCGTAGGCAAGGGCGAGGAAGAGCCAGATCGCCCCCGAGCGTGCGATCACGATCAGGTCGATGTCGTCGTCCACCTCCGGCTGACCGTACGAGGTCGAGCCGGTCACCCCGATGCAGCGGATCCACGGGAGGCAAACGCCGAGGGAGTTCGCCACGAACGCGCCGGCCGCGTCGAGGTAGGTGCGACCGCGCGCGGATCGTTCGGGATCCGTACGGCCCGAGCCTGTGGCCGGGTACACGAGGCCGCCCTCCCGGCGCGCGAGCTCGGGATGGGCCGTGAGCCATCGTTCGAACGCTGGGAGCTCCACCACCGCGGGGAGGAGCGCGTGGAGCTCCTCCACTCGGATCCCGACGCCGAGTTCCGACGCCGCGCCCAGCAACGAGGCGACACGGCTCGCGATCGCGCGGTCACTTCCGTCGTCCCCTGCACCTACCGTCGAGGGGGTAGACGGGGGCACGGGGCTACGCATGCCGGTGCGTCACGAGGTCCTGTAGAGGCGCGCGTCTCGGACGGTGTTCCCGGCCCTCTGGGGGCCCCGTCCGTGCTGCCGTGAACTCAAAGGCACCTCCCTCGCGAGCGACCGTCGTCACGTGGGTTCCGCACACGGGCCCCTCGTCACAGCGTGGTTCGGATGGGAGCGCTCACGCGGAGTCGGGGGGATTCGCATTCCCGGGATCGGGCTCGTCCCACTTCGGCACGGGTTCCGAACCGTAGACCTCGCTCGCGGGGTCCGTCGCCGGCCCGCCGGCCGACTCCTCAGATTCCGGCGCCGCGCGCCCGACGTTCCTCCGGCGCCGAAGGAGGAGGACGGCGATCCCCACCGCGACAACGACGGCTGCGAGGACCGCGTACACGTACGACGGGATCCCTGCATTGCCCTGCGTGCCGGTGTGGGGGCAGCTCGGGGAGCCGGGACACGTTGGGCTCGTGCCGCAGTGCGCACCGGTGCAGGTCGTCGGGGTGAGGTTGAGGGTGAAGTTCTGCCAACTCGCGTTCCCGGCCGCGACGGTCACGAATTCGCTCACGGTCACATAGCCAACGAGGCTCGCCGTGAGGTTGATCAGCGCGCCTTGGGCGAGCACGGAGGCATTGAACGAGCCGTTGACGGCCACGGGCACCGCGACCTGGTCGGCGAGGAGCGTCGCGCGCTTCGACTGGGCCGAGGGCGGGGTCACGTAGCCGACGATGTGGGCGCGGTTCGTGAGTGTGATGGTCAGCGATTTCACCGCGCCGGCGGCCACCGTCAAGCGCGTGGCGTAGTACGAGTACCCCGTGGCGTGGGCCGTGACGACGTAGATGCCGCCGGGAAGCGCCACGCTGAACTTCTCGAGCGTCCCGGCACCGGTGAGGTGCACGGGCGTACCGTTCACCTCGACAACGGCTCCGCTCACCGGCCCGACCGAGCCGTTGAGCCACGAACCGACGAGCGTCGGGTTGACCACGATGCCCGCGAGCGGGGGAACCGTGAGAATCGTCGAGGTGTAGGTGACGAAGCCTTTCGCGGCGATCTTGAGGGTGTACGTTCCCCATCCGACGGAGACGTTGAAATGGCCCGACGATCGGTTGAACTGGGTCGGGGCCGCGGTCGT
>JAKIWU010000109.1 GCA_022749905.1 Thermoplasmata archaeon | reverse complement strand
GCCCGCCGGACCGGGCTAGAGCACTTTGGGCCGACTGGCTTCCTGATTCGCGATGGACGCCAGCAGGGCGTCCGCGATGTGCCCGACGTCCGCGCTCGCGTAGCGGTCGACGGTCCCTGCGTCGCCGCCGGCCGAGATCGCCGGATCGAGCGGGAGGCGCCCGAGGAGCGGGATGCCGTACTCCCGCGCGACGCCTTCCACACGGCTCGGGCCGAAGAGATCGATCCGCTTCCCGCAGTGCGGGCAGTCGATGTAGGCCATGTTCTCGATGACCCCGAGCAAGGGGACGTGGAGGTCCCGCGCCATGTTCATCGCCTTCTTCACGATGAGCACCGCGAGGTCCTGCGGTGTCAGGACGAACACCATGCCATCGATCGGGATCGTCTGGAAGACCGTGAGCGGAACGTCGCTCGTTCCGGGCGGCATGTCGATCAGCAGGTAGTCGAGCGGGCCCCAGTTGACTCCGGAAAAGAACTGCATGATGAGGCGCGTGACGAGCGGCCCGCGCCAGATGACCGGGGTCTTCTCGTCCTCGACGAGGAACTGGCTCGAGATCACCGGGATCCCGCTCGCCGTCCGGGCCGGCTCGATGCCCTCGCCCTTGTCGACGAGAGGGCCCGCGAGTCCGTAGAGCTTCGGTACCGAGGGTCCGGTGATGTCGGCGTCGAGCACGCCGACGGCGAGCCCGCGGCGCCTCAGTTCGCTCGCGAGGAGGGAAGTCGCGGACGACTTGCCGACACCGCCCTTGCCGGAACCAACCGCGACGACATGGGCGATCCGACCCTTGTCCATCTTCTGGATGATCCCCCCGGGCCCTCCGGGGCGACGGACCGGGCCCCCCGGCGGAGCGGACGGCGGCTTGCCGGCCGGCGATGGCGCGCTCTCAGCCATGACGGCGAGGCGCACGGTCGGTTTCTATATAACCGTCGGGCGGCGCGGCCCGCAGACCAACCGGTACCGGGTCTTTCTCCGGGAGTTCCTCTCGAGGATCTCAGCCTTGGGCCGCCGCTCGGGGCTCCTCGAGCGAAGCGTTGAGCGCTCCGTCGGCGCGGGCACCGCGCGCATCAGCGCGCTACCGTTCGGCGGTTCGACCGATACCGGTCGGTCTTCCAGATCGGGGCTTCGAGCTTCAGGCATTCGATGAGAAAGCGGGCGGCCTGGAACGCCGCGGCCCGGTGAGGCGCCGCGGCCCCGACGATGACCGAAGCGGTGCCGACCCGCAGCCTGCCGATCCGGTGCTCGACGAACACTTTCCGCGTTCCGAACCGGCGTGCGCACTCCCCCTCGAGCCGTCGCAAGGCTCCGACCGCCATGCGAACATCCGCCTCGTAGTCCAGAGCGACGAGGGGGCGGCCTCGTTGATCCTCCGGGCGGACGCGGCCCACGAAGAGCACGACGCCCCCGCTCGAAGCGTCCCCCAGGTGCCGGTACGCTCGTTCGAGGGAGAGCGGGCGCCGGCCCACGAGCACGGTCACCCCGCTCAGCCTCCGCTAAAGGGGGGATGAATCGCGATCTCGTCCCCCGACGTGAGGGGCGTCGAGAGCAGGGTGAGATACGCTCCGTTCCTCGCGATTCGGG
Source organism: Thermoplasmata archaeon (assembly GCA_022749905.1). GTDB lineage: Archaea > Thermoplasmatota > Thermoplasmata > Lutacidiplasmatales > UBA184 > Lutacidiplasma. The sequence continues at coordinate 3,039 of JAKIWU010000109.1, read as the reverse complement.
AGATGGAGAGGACCGGCGCGAGCTTCGGGTGGGCCTTCCCGAGCGCGTCGAGGAGCTGGCGCGCGGTCAGTCCGGTCCGGGGGAGTGGCCAACTGAGGGTGGACTCCCCGACGGCCTCTCGGGCGGTGGCGAAGAGGAGGATGCGGAGCCTACCCGCCATGGGAGGCGCGACGCCCGAGCCCGCTAAGCGGTTTCGGAGCGCGCCGGCTCAGGGCTGGGCGTCTCGATCGAACGTCTCGAGTGCCCGGTCTCGAGGTGGGTGAGGCGGCTCGACGTCCGCGTCCGTGGGGACGGGCGCTGGAAACTCGATCGGCGGCAGGTCGAGGGCGACGCGGAAGTGGTTCACCGAGAACGGGGCGTAGCCCGCGAAGTGGTTGTTGAAGAACGCGAGCGCGCTCCGGAGATCCGCGCCGCGCAGCTCGCGCACCCAGCGTCGGATCTCCTCGAGCCGGTCCACGCGGATCTCCCCGTGCACCTCGGCCGGAATCGTCGTGTGGTCCCCGATGAACCTGAGATAGCCCCAGTCGGCGGTGCGGAGGGCAGGGACGTCGACGTAGGTGAGGCTGGACCAGCAGGAGGCAACGCCCCGTTCCTCGAGGGTCCGACGGAGCCAAGCGAGCGAGTCGCCCCGAAACCATCCCGCCTCGCGCAACTCGACGGCGTAGCGCGGGCCTTCGGGAAGCGAAGCCAGTCTGCGCTCGAGGAACGCGCCCGTCCCGGTGCCGGGGGTCTTCGGGGCACGGAACCACGGGGCGAACTGAAGGAGGATGGCACCGAGCTTGCCCCCGAGGAGCTGGGCCGTCTCGACGAAACCGGCCGCTTCGCCCTCCTTCTCGGGCTTCTTCGGATCGAGGAGGTCCCGCCACATCTTGATCGTGAAGAGGAAGTTCTCCGGGGTCTTCCGGTCCCAGGCTCGCACCATGAACGGCGACGGGGGCCTGTAGTAGGTCGTGTCCACCTCCACGGCATCGAACCAGCGCGCGTAGTACGCCAAGCGCTCGCCATCCGGGATTCCCTCAGGGTAGAATCGCCCGGACCACGCGGGCGAGGTCCACGAAGAGCAGCCGACCCGGACCTCCACCATCCGACGTTACACCAGCGTCCGCGCGATCCCGCCGCGGTCGGCGCGCGGATCGTTCGTTCCCTGGTCCCTCATCGCTCCGGATCGGCTCCCGATCGCGACCGACCGAACTCGTCCCGGATCCTCTCCACGATCTCGGGGTTCGAGAGCGTGCTCGTGTCTCCGGCATCCTGCCCGTTCGAGATGGCCCAGAGGACGCGACGCATGATCTTTCCGGAGCGCGTCTTGGGCATATCGGGCACGATGCGGACGTGCCTCGGGCGGGCAACCTTGCCGATGTGCGCTACGATCGACGCGGCGACCTTCCGACCGAGCTCGGGGTCGGCGGCGATCCCGGGGCGGAGCGAGACGTAGACCTCGAGATCGTGCCCACGGATCGCGTCGGCGACCGGGATCGCGGCCGCCTCCGCGACCTCGGGCACGGTGAGACACGCGGATTCGATCTCCTTCGTCCCGAGGCGGTGCCCGGCCACGTTGATGACATCGTCGATCCGCCCAAGGATGCGGAAGTACCCGTCCCGCGCGAGAAGGGCTCCGTCCCCTGCGCAGTACGGCCAGTCCCGCCAGTCCGTGCTGGTCGGATCGCGGTTGTAGCGCGCAAAGTAATCGCTCGTGTAGCGCTCCGGGTCCCCCCAGATCGTCTGCATCAGCCCGGGCCACGGGGCGCGGATGCAGAGGTTTCCCGCCCGGTTCGACCCTGCCGGGATCTCGGCTCCGTGGTCATCGAGGATCACAGGATGGATCCCCGGAACGCCCGGACCGGCACTTCCTGGCTTCATCCGATCGAGCCCGGGCTTCGTCGTGATCAGGATGCCCCCGGTCTCTGTTTGCCACCAGGTGTCGGTGATGGCAGCGTGGCGACGGCCGACGACCTCGTAGTACCACCGCCAGGTCTCGGGCTCGATCGCTTCGCCGACGGTCGTGAGGCACTTGAACCGAAGGTCGTGGCGAAGCGGCTCTTCCGGCCCGAGCTTGCGAAGCTGCCGGATCGCGGTCGGCGACGTGTGGAGGATCGTGACCCGAAAGCGTTCCGCGATTCGCCACACGCGGCCGACATCGGGGTACGTCGGAACTCCCTCGTAGAGGAGACTCTGCGCTCCCAGCGCCAGAGGCCCGTAGACGATGTAGCTGTGACCGGTGATCCATCCGATGTCGGCGAGGCACCAATAGACGTCGTCGGGATGGATGTCCTCGATCCAGCGCGACGTCCCCGCGGCGTAGGCAAGGTACCCACCGGTGCTGTGCTGGCAGCCCTTCGGCCGCCCGGTCGTGCCGCTCGTGTACATCAGAAAGAGCGGGGCATCGGCCGGCATCGGGACCGGTGGGATGTGCGCTCCTCGAAAGGCCGGCAGTTCGTCGAGGATCCGAAGGTCGCGGCCTCGGGCGTCTGGTGCGCTCGAGCGATACTGGTCCGGATACCGTTGCCAGACGAGGACCTTTTCGACCTCGACCCCTTCCGCGCTCGCCGTACGAACGGCCACATCGGCATTGGCCTTGTGCTCGAGGAAGCGGCCCCCCCGCCAGTATCCGTCCATCGTGATGAGAAGGCGGCTCCTGGAATCGGCGATCCGATGACCGACCGCCTCCCCGCTGAAACCGGCGAAGACGACGGAATGCACGACGCCGAGCCGTGCACAGGCGAGCATCGAGATCGGGAGCTCCGGGGTCATGGGCAGGTGGATCGTCGCGCGGTCGCCCGCCCGGAGGCCGCACCGCACCTGCAGAAGCGCTGCGAATTCGTTCACCCGACGGTGAAGTTCGCGGTAGCTGACCACAAGAGGTGGCTCCTCTTCCGGCTCGCCGAGAAAGGTGAACGCCGCGGCGTCGCCACGACGTCCGAGGTGGCGGTCCAAGCAGTTCGCGCTCGCATTGAGGCGTCCGCCCACGAACCATCGGTAGAACGGCGCGCGGCTCGTGTCGAGGATCTCGGACCAGGGTGCGTCCCACGTGAGGAGGTC
>JAKIWU010000108.1 GCA_022749905.1 Thermoplasmata archaeon | reverse complement strand
GGTCGAACATCCCCGCATCCGTCCCGGCGTGCTCGAGGATCGACTCTACCAGGCCCGGATCGCGGAGGCGGCGATCGACCACAATACCCTCGCCGTTCTCCCGACCGGCCTCGGGAAGACGGCGATCGCGCTCCGGGTCATCGCAGAGTTTCTGCGCAGGGAGCCGACCCGGTCGATCCTGTTCCTCGCGCCGACCCGTCCCCTCGTCGTGCAGCACGCGAGGAGCGTCGCCGAGGCCTTGCTCGCCCCTCCGCCACTCGCCTTGACCGGAACCATCTCGCCGGAACGCCGTTCCGAGCTCCTCCATCCCCCGCAGGTCATCGTGGCGACCCCCCAGGTGATTGGGAACGACCTCGGCTCCGGGCAGTTCCCTCTCGCGACGATCTCCCTCGCCGTTATTGACGAGGCCCACCGGGCCGTCGGCGACTATCCGTACGTGGCGATCGGCCGCGCGATCGCGGAGGAGGGTCGGGTTCGCGTGCTCGCGATGACCGCCTCGCCGGGCTCGAGTTTGCAGAGGATTCGCTCGGTCTGGGCGAACCTCGGGATCGAGCACGGAGAGTATCGGACGGCCGAGGACGCGGACGTTCGTCCGTACGTTCACGGGATCGGGGTCGAATCGATCGAGGTCGCCGTCCCTCCGGAAGTTCAGCACGTCGCCATCCGCGTCCGGACGGCGGTGGGCCGCCAGGCAGAACGCCTGGTGCACCTTGGCCTCCTCCCCACGTCCTCCCCGAGCAAGCGGGACCTCCTCACCCTCGGCGAACGATTACACCGTGAGGTCGCCTCCTATCGCGCGCGCACGGAGCGAGCGCCCGCATCGTTGTGGGCGGCGGTGACCGCCCAGTCCGTTGCGATGAAGGGACTCCACGCGCTCGAGCTGATCGAGACCCAGGGCGTCGAGTCGTTCGAAGCGTTCCTCGATCGGCAGACCGAACTCCGTCCGACCCCCGCGATGCGGACCTTTCTCTCGGATCCGGACATCGTGGCCGCGCGCGAAGCGCTCCGGAGCATCTCCCTCGAGCACCCGAAGGTCGCGAAGGCGCTCGAGGTGGTCACGACCGAATTGCACCGGTCCCCCCAGGCGCGGGTCATCGTCTTCACGCAGTACCGCCAAACCTCCGAGCTCTTGGTCCGGGAGTTCGGCCGGGCGGGAGACTCGAGCGTCCGTGCGGCTCGGTTCGTCGGCCAGGCGAGTCACGGTTCCGACGTGGGCATGAGCCAGAAGGAGCAGGTCGAACTGCTCGACCGCTTTCGGGCCGGCACCGTCAACTGCCTCATCGCGACCTCGGTGGCGGAGGAAGGACTCGACATTCCCTCGACGGACCTCGTGGTGTTCTACGAGCCGGTGCCCGACGTCATCCGTTCGATCCAACGGCGCGGGAGGACGGGTCGGGTCCGTGCGGGCCGGGCGGTCGTCCTGGTCGCCTCCGGCACCCGGGACGTCGGCTTGTTCCGATCGGCCCATCGGAAGGAGGTTCGCATGCACGAGATGCTCGAGCAGGTCGAGAGCGAGGCGCGATCAGGAGGCGTGCGCCCTCCCACCGAACGGACCGTGCAACGGTCCCTCGAGGAGTTCCGGGAGCGAAGGGCCCCCTAACGACCGGTGCTTCCAAAGCCTCCGGCGCGCGAGGAACGCCGGCGTACCTTGCCGAGCCGGAACGCGGTCGGGAGATCCTCCACGACGCGTGCCTGGGCGATCCGATCGCCCGCGCGGATCGTGTAGCTCCCGTCGAACAGGTACGTGAGGGGGATCCGAACCTCGCCCGAGTAATCCCGATCGATCGTTCCGGGCGCGTTCACCATCAGGACGCCCTTCGTCGAAAGACCGCTGCGCGGTCGGATCTCGAGGAAGGCGCCGGCCGGTGCACGCATCCGAAATCCCGTCCCGACGAGCCGAACGGCCTTGCGGTCGAGCCGAATCGTCTCGGCCGCGACGAGGTCGAAACACGCCGAGAGCACCGTCGCCCGGGCCGGGAGTGTGGGCCGCCCGCGCCCGGGCAGTCGCTCGACCACGACCTTCCTCGCGCGCGGAGCCATCCCGTCGTCGAGACCGTCCGGCGCTTCTAGCTTTCGTCGACCTCGGGCCGCCGGTCGTCGGGGACGCTCGACTCTGCGGCGAGAAAGCGGGCAACGAGATGGCGCTCGGCACGGCGCAGCATCTTGCCGAGAGCCGGCGGACTCTGGCCGGTGAGTCGCGACAGGCGCGCGAGGGTGATCCGTCGGGGGATCGTGTAGTAGCCGAGTGCCCACGCCCGTTCGAGCACCTCGCGTTGGCGGCCGCTGAGGCCGGCGAGGGCCGGATCGGCGAGATACGGTCGGCTCGTGGTCCGAAGAACGCGGAACGGGACCTCCTCCTTGGAGAGGCGCGCGATGACCCGGCGGATCGCCGTCTCTTCCCCGCGGATCGTCGCGATCGTGATGCTTTCCGTGATCCGGAACGGGGCGATCGGTGCGATCTCCCCCCCAGCGAGGTCCACGAGCTCCCGGAGGCCGGGAGGATTCCGCTGGCGGACGAGCAGGATGTAGTCGCGGGTGCGAGGTCGGCGCTCCACGAGCTCGAACCGCTCGAGACCGTACATCTTGCGGATCCGCTGGGATTCGTGTGCGAGTTCGCTCTCCGTGCGCAAGGGCCCGCGGCGCCGCAGCCGGAGAAGCTGCAGGCGCCACCCCCGCTCGAGGCGAATGGTCTCGAGGAGCTCGACCTCCTCGTAGCGCTGGAAGAAGCGCGGTGGGATGAGCCCGAGCAGAACGAGATCCCGGGTCGCGAACTCCAACGTCACGCGTTGCATCGTCCGACTCCCAGGTTCCGTGCGGAACCACGGACTGCGCGTCGCGGGTTAAATACGCTCTCCGGCTCCGACGGCGATCATGGCCTACCGGTCCCTCGGCGAGTTTCTGGAGAGCCTCGAGGGAAGCGGTGATCTGTTGCGGATCGCAACGCCGGTGCGACGCGATCTCGAGATCACCGAGATCACGCAACGGGTGATCCGTCGGGACGGCCCTGCCCTCCTGTTCGAGAAGGTCGAGGGCGCGACCATGCCGGTCGCGATGAACGTTCTCGGGTCCGCGCGTCGGATCGCCCGCGCGCTGGGGAGCGCGACCCTGAAGGAACCGGCGGATCGGATCGGGAACCTGTTGAAGCTCCGTCCCCCGGCGGGCGTGGCGGCCGCCCTTCAGGATCTGGGCGGAACGATCGACCTGCTCGGCACCGTCCGATCCCTCGCCCCGAAGCGCGTCCGATCCGGCCCCTGCCAGGAGGTCGAGACCGACACGGTCGACCTCGACGCGCTCCCGATCCTTCGATGCTGGCCCGGGGACGGCGGCCGGACGATCACCTTCGCGCTGGTCGTCACGCGCGCGCCGGAGAGCGAGGAATCGCACACGGGGATCTACCGCCTCCAGCAGTACGGCCCCGACACGCTCGGATTCCACGCGCAGATCCATCGGATCGGGGCGAGCCACTACCGTCGCTGGGCGGCACGCGGGGAGCGGATGGAGGTCGCCGCGGTGATCGGGGCCGACCCCGTCACCTTGTTCGCGAGCCTCGCACCGGTGCCCGAGGGCCTCTCCAAATACGCCTTCGCAAGCTTCCTACGGCAGGAGCCGCTCGAGCTCGTCCGTGCGAAGACCGTCGATCTCGAAGTGCCCGCGCAGGCGGAGATCGTCCTCGAGGGGTACGTCGACCCTGCGGAGCGACACGTCGAGGGCCCGTTCGGAGACCATACGGGCTACTACTCCGCCCCCGAGCCGTTCCCGGTCTTCCACGTCACCCATCTGACACGGCGGGAGCGGTCGATCTACCTCAGCACCGTCACGGGCCGCCCTCCGACCGAGGATTCCGTGCTGGGAAAGGCCGTGGAACGGATCTTCCTTCCCGTGGTCCGCCTGGTCCTCCCGGAGCTCGTTGACATGAACCTCCCCGAGGAGGGTCTGTTCATCAACGTCGCCGTCGTCTCCATCGCGAAGTCGTACCCGGGGCAGCCCCGCAAGGTGATGCACGCGCTCTGGGGGCTGGGGCAGATGATGTTCGTCCGGTACCTCGTCGTCGTCGACGCCGACGTCAACGTGCACGACCTGTCCGAGGTCCTCTACCGTGTCGGACTGCAGGCGGACCCCCGACGGGACCTGGAACTCGTCGAGGGCCCGGTGGACCAACTCTCGATCTCGAACCCGATCCCGAACGTCGGGGCTAAGGTCGGGATCGACGCGACCCGGAAGGGTCCCGACGACGGTTTCCCCCGAGCCTGGCCCGAGGAGATCCACATGGATCCCGCGGTCCTCGAGCGCGTGGAGACCCTCCTTCGATCCGATCCCGGCCTCCGCAAGTTGTTGGGACCGCCCGCCTCGTGATCGGCAGCCCGCCGGTCCATCGAAGCTCGATCCGGGAGCTCGCGCCGTTCCTCGAGATCCAGAATCTCGGCCTCAACCTTCCGTTCGCTCTCGGATTCCTGCTTATCGCCGCGCACGGAGTCCCGAGCGTTCGCGTTCTCGCTCTCGCGGCCGTTGCCTTCGTGGCCGCCCGGAACGCGGGGCACAGTTTCAACCGCTGGGCCGACCGCGACCTCGATCGCGCGAACCCGAGGACGCAGGGTCGAGCCCTCGTCACGGGTCGATTCTCCGGCAGCTTCGCGC
>JAKIWU010000107.1 GCA_022749905.1 Thermoplasmata archaeon | reverse complement strand
GCGCTCAAGGAGGAGCGCGGCGCGACGCTCCTCGCGCACAACTACCAGCTCCCCGAAGTCCAGGACGTCGCCGATTTCGTCGGCGACTCCCTCTTCCTTTCGCGGAAGGCCACCGAGACCGACCGGCCGGTCATCGTCTTCGCCGGGGTCAAGTTCATGGCGGAGACCGCGAAGATCCTGAACCCGGGGAAGAAGGTGCTGCTTCCCGACCTCAAGGCCGGCTGCGGCCTCGCCGACTCGATCACAGCCGACCAGCTCCGGACCTGGAAAGCCGAGCATCCCGGCGCGGTGGTGGTCGCCTACATCAACACCTCCGCCGATGTGAAGGCGGAAGCCGACTACTGCTGCACGAGCTCGAACGCGGCGAAGATCGTCGCCTCGATCCCCGCGGACAAGGAGATCCTGTTCCTTCCGGACGTCTTCCTCGGCGAGCACGTCCGCAAGGTCACGGGTCGGCCGATGCACCTCTGGATGGGCGACTGCCCGGTGCACGCGAAGATGCGGCCCGAGGATCTCGTCCGAGCACGGGCCGAGCACCCCGGGGCCGAGGTGATCGCGCACCCGGAGTGCGGGTGCTCGACGGCGGCCCTTCCGCACGTCGACCGGATCCTCTCGACCGACGGGATGGTCCGCTTCGCGGAGGAGACGAAGGCGAAGGAGGTCCTCGTCGCCACGGAGGTCGGCATCCTCCACCGGATGCGGAAGCTCAACCCGACGACGCGCTTCCTGCCGCTCTCCGAGGGGACGATCTGTCCGTACATGAAGCAGATCGACCTCGAGGACGTACGGGACTCGCTCGCGCTCGACCAGTTCGAGATCGACGTCCCCGACGAAACCGCGCGGCGGGCTCGCGGCGCCCTCGAGCGGATGATCGCGGCCTGATCCGGGGGAACGGGCGCGCCCCCGCGTTGAGTTACGGGACCCGGCCGAGTCCCGGCGCGATGGGGCCGAGACCGGCCACATAGTATCCGTACGACGTCGCGAGGAGGAGCACGCCGATCAGGGCCACCGAGCCGATCGCGGCCCAGGAGGGCTTCACGGTGAGGTAGAAGCCGATCGCGAACGGGTTGAGGCGGCTCGAGAGGAAGGTCAGGGCGACCCAGAGGAGGGTGACGCCGAGCAGGGCTGGGACGAGGATCGAGTACCGGCCGAGGAAGAGACCCACGAGGAGGATGGCCACGGCGAGAGGGATGGCGGCGTGGGAGCGCTTGCGCACTCGCGGTTCGCGAGGGATGGGTCGACGCCTCGGCGGGGATGCGTACGGGTCGAATTCCCGACCCCGATCGGCCGGCGGCACGTGGAAAACTCGCGAGCGATCGTACATGAAGTTCGCCTTCCACGGGTCCTGGAATCGGGCGCCCGCGGCGAGATAGTTAGATACGCGCGTGGCGCGGTGCTCTCCTACGCCCCCATCATGGTCGGAGTGGTCCCGCCCCGGGTGCGACCGCCGGGCAGCGCCGAACGCGGTCGCGCGCGAGTCATCCGTCCCCGCCGCCGTCCGGACATTCCGGTAGCGGCAGCCGGCCTCACGCTCGTTTCGATCGCGCTCGTCCTCCTCGCCCTCGGGGGGATCGCGGCGGCCGGCGATCCGTACGCCTTCGACCTGTGGATGCTCGCTGTAGGGCTCTACGTCCTTGCTGGGGCCATCCTGTACCTCGGACCCTCCTCGGTCCGCAACAGGGCCGCGCCCCGCACGACCCCTGCCGGAGCCTCGCTCGCGGAGGCCCCCGCCCTTTCCGACGCCCCGCCCATCGCGGCGAGTCCGACCGCCCCCGCTGTCCCCGACCTCCCGGACCTTCCGGACCTCCCGACCCCCTCACCGTTCGCGCCGTCCAACACAATCGCAGGCCAGTACGCCGAGGTGGCGCGGGCGGTGGCATCCCGCAGGAGCCTCACGAGGCGCTCCAACCCGAATCGTTCCCCCGAAGACGAGTCGATCGCGTCGGGATACAGCTACGCGACCAACGACCGCGGGGAGGCGATCGCCGCCTCCGGGAACGGGACGATCGACGAACCGATCGCACCGGAACCGTCGAGCCCCCTCGAGCAGGAGCTCGAGCGTCTGCGCTACCGCGTCGCGGAACTCGAGGGGCGCGTCCCGCCGGCCGAGATCTACGATCTCCCCGACGTGTCGGCCTTCTCCGGCGAGCTCCCCGGCGCGGGACCGAGCGTGTGCGTGGAATGCGGGACCGTGCTCGTCGGCGGACCCGGGGAAACCCGGTGTCCCCGCTGCCAGAGGCCGATGTGCGGGCCCTGCTCGCTCAAGGTCGAGATCGGCCCGAGGGCCCACATGTGCGCCGACTGTCGCAGGGCGCTCGAAGCGGCCGCGATGGCGGGGGAGCCCGAGCCGACGTCGCCCGCCCGCCTCGGCGGCCGCACGGCCGGCATGACCTGAAACCTTCGTCACGGGCACGGCCAATCGCCGCCGCCGACAACCGTATCCGACCTTCGGGGGTCGCACGGACGTGGTGATCGACCATCGTCCCACCGCGGCGTTCCCGGAGCACCTCCGCGAGCTCGCCGCCCGATTCCCCCTCGAGCGATCCCTGCGGGAGGACCCGCTCTCCTGCGTGCGCGCCTATCGGGGCGACCGGAGGTCCTCCGAGATCGCGGGCGTCTTCGCGTCCACCCTTGCGATCGGCAACACCACCGCGATCCGCGGCGCCTTCGCCCGGCTCGTCGCGATGGCGGGAGGCGACCTCTCCGCTTGGGTCGACGGCCTCGATCGGTCGGCGTGGCGCACGAGCCTCGGGGGATTCCGTCACCGTTGGCTTCGGGGCGACCAGATGGGGTACCTCGGGTGGCGCCTCCATGCGCTGTACGAGACGTACGACTCCCTGGAGGAGCCGTTCCTCGAGGGCATGGCGTCCGAGGGGGGCGGCTTCGCCGCGGGACTCGACCATCTGGCCCACGCGCTCCGTTCGCAGCCGGGCGATCGGACCCGCGGGCCGCCAGGGTACGACCATCTGTTTCCGAGCCCCGTGGACTCTGCGAGGAGCCCCTGCAAGCGGCTGACGCTGTTCGTCCGTTGGATGGCGCGTCGGGAGTACCCGGATCTCGGGCTCTGGACCAGGGTGTCGCCGGCGGATCTTCGGATCCCGCTCGACCAGCACGTGTACTGGATCGCCTACCACCTCGGGCTGACCCAGCGGAAATCGAAGAGCTGGCCTGCCGTGGAGGACGTTACCGAAAGCCTCCGAAGGATCGATCCCTCGGACCCCGTGAAATACGATTTCGTCCTGTGCCACACCGGGATCTCGGGCGACTGCCCGAAGGAGCGGGACATCGCGGTGTGCGGCCCATGTTCGGTCCGCCCGGACTGCCTCCTCTGGCGGGGCCGGAGGGCGTCCTGATGCCCCCGAGGCTCTCGATCGACCCCGGTCTGCGGGAGAGGTTCCGAGCGGCGGGGGCCCAGATCACCTGGAAGGAGGCGGACGGTGCGGCCGAACCGGCTCCGCCGAAGCCGAAGGGCCGGGGGAAGCCTGCGCGACCCACCCGGCAGGGGCCGGACGCTCGGATCGCCCACCTGAACGACGAGGACGCGCGCGTCGAGGTCCTCGACGCGAAGGAGTCCGTCGTGATCGCGGTCGACTCCGGGCCGGTCGGCGCGCTCGTCCTTCTCCTCGAGATCGAACGGCGCGGCTCCCCCTGTGGGCTCGCCGTCCGCGACCCGGATCCGGCCTCGACGTTCGCATCCGGTGCCCTCGAGGCCCGGTGGGACGATGGGCCGCCGGACGACGTGTACGGGCTTCCCCTCGAAGATCTCGTTCAGCTCGCGCGCTACGCGCTCGCCTGATCCGTCCGTCGGTCCGGTCGGACGGACGGCGATCTGCGTTCGACCCGAGCACGGACAGCCCGGTCGAAGAGTCCGTCGAGCCGTTCCGGGAATCGGACCCAGCTTCGCAGCGAGGGAACGCCCGGGGGGAGACGCGGAACGGCGACGCCGTGCCCAGAGGCACCGCGAGCGAGGAAGCCGGTGAACCGGATCGCCGCAACGCCCGCCGCGTGGGCTCCGAGGATATCCTCGGGCATGTCCCCGACATGCACGGCCTGGGACGCGTGGGCTCCGAGGGTCCGTAGCACCGAGCGGAACGGTTCGGTGGACGGTTTCGCCGTCCGATGTTCGATGGAGAGGTAGACGGCGTCGAGGCGACGGTCGAGCCCAGTCCGGCCGAGGATCCCCCGGATCCCGTCGGCGGGCTCGGAGAGGATGTTCGAGACGAGACCAATCGGGAGCGAGCGCGAACGGATCCGTCCGAGGGCCGCAAGCGCCCCGTCGGCGACCTCGACCCGAAGGCGTGCAGCGTGCTCGAGGAGTCCCGTCTCGACGGCGCGGAGGTCCACGCGTTCGCCGATCCTTCCGCCGAGGAGCCGGGCTTGCTCGGGGAGAGGAACGCTCCTTCCCCTGGCCTGGATACGCAATCCGCGTTCGAGCATCCCGTGGACCCTCCGGACGGCCTCCTGCTCCGGTAGTCCGGCAGCTCGGCAGGCGTCGATCCAGGGGCGGGCGCGCTCGCGTTCCAAGATCGGCCGAGGGACCCCCGGGACGAGGAGGGTGTTCCAGAGATCGACGAGGAGCGCCGAGGGGTGCGGGGGACCGGCCCGGTCCCGCCCGGTCAACGCTTCGTCCCGACGCGCCTGGAGCCGTGGCGGCCGTAGAGCTCGATCG
>JAKIWU010000106.1 GCA_022749905.1 Thermoplasmata archaeon | reverse complement strand
TGGGACTCGATCACGCGCGCGAGCGAGACGAGCCGATGGATCCTCTCATCCGGGAGCTTCTGTTGCTTGCGCTCGTTCTCGGTGAGGTCCACCTTCACGTTGCCCCCTTGCGGGCCCCGGAGGGTCCGGAACGCCTGCTCGGAGATCTGCTTGTGGACGATGCGATGCGAGGCGCCGTCGACGACGTAGTGGTCGGGCGTGACCTCGCCGCCGACGATCGGCTCCCCGAGCCCGAACCCTGCCTCGATGATCATGTGGTTCTCGCCGGTGTTCGGGTCGCGTGTGAAGAGGATGCCGCTCACGGTGGCTTCGACCATCTTCTGAATGAGGACCGCGAGGCGAACGGTGGCGTGGTCGAATCCCTTCCGCGCTCGATAGACGAGAGCCCGGGGTGTGAAGAGCGACCCCCAGCACTTCCGGATCGCCGCGAGGACGGCTTCTTCCCCCTGGAGGTTCAGGTACGTTTCTTGAAGCCCGGCGAACGAAGCCCCCTCGAGGTCCTCCGCTGTCGCCGACGATCGCACGGCGCACCACACGACCGTCTGCTCGGTCGCGAAGCGTCGGTACGCGCCCAGGATCGATGCTTCGAGCTCAGCGGGCATCCGCGTCGCCTCGAAGGCAGCCCGGATCGCCTGGGACGCTGCGTCAACCGAGGCGGGCTTCGCAGGGTCGATCGCCGTGAGGGACGCTTGAATCTCGCCACCGACGGCCGTACCGCCGACGTACGCCTGGTACGCTTCGGTGGTCACCACGATCCCCGGAGGAACGGGGATCCCTTGGCGCACCACTTCACCGAGCTTGCTCGCCTTGCCGCCCACGAGGGCGAGATCGCCGGTTCCCACCTCCGAGAGGGCGACGACGAGGCTCACGGCCGGGTCCCCGCTCTTTGGAGGGCGTGCGCGAAGAGATCTTGGGCGGGAGAGTACGGGTGGACCACTCGCGAGCCGCTCGAGTGCCAGGTTTCAGGACCACCCGGAAGCTCGTTGATGAGGTCGGCGGCCCGTCGGTCCGGGCGTTCCCGCTCGGCGATTTCGAAGTAATGGAGCACGCCCCCAGGCTCCACGAGCTCGCTCACCTGGGGTAGATACATAATCCCTTCGTGAGGGAGATTCAGCACAACGCGGTTGGCACGCCCGGACTTCGGCAAAAACTCCTCGAGCCGGGTGGCGTGCGGCTCAACTCGATCCGCGATACCGAGTCGGCGCGCATTCGCCTCGAGGAGACGGATGGCCTCCGGGTTCGAGTCGACGGCGACAATGCGCCGAGCCCTGCCATCGCGTGCAATGGTGAGACTGAACGGTCCGATGCCACAGCACAGATCGAGGACCGTCTCGCCCTGTTGCACGGCGCGAGCGACGCGTGCGTGCTCCCCCGACAGCCGTGGTGAGAAGTACGCGTGCTCGAGATCCACATCCAGTCCGAGTTGGTTCTCCACGTACCGGGTCGTCCACGGGCCGGCCCCCGCGATCCGCTCGAGCGAGCGCAGGCGGTGCGGGCCGTGCACCCCCCGATCCAGGCCGACCAGTCGGGCCCCAGGTACGAATCCGAGGAGTGCCGCGCCGACGGCCGGAGCGTAGGGCACGAGTTCCTGGGGCAGGCGGATCACCACGATGTCCCCGATCACATCGTACGCGCTCGGTAGGCGCTCCTGGAGTTCCGGTGGGAGGTCCGCGTGGTCCCGGTAGGAGCCCACACGTCGCGCGCGTGCCGTCTCGAACTCCCGCTCGATGAGCGTTCCTCCGGTAGGAAGATGCTCCGGCGGCCGGAGGATCGGGAGGACGACCTCGATGTGCCCAGAATGGATTCGCAAGTCTGTGCGCAGCACGCCGGATTCGGCAAGCGTCCGGCGGATTCGTTCGGCGTCGCTTCGAGGGATCGCGAGCCCGAGGCTCTTCATGTCGGGGCGACCGCAGTCCCGCCTCGCAGGAGCGGCATGAGCTCGATCCCTCTGCGATTTCCGAGGGTCCCGAGGGCGCAGTCGGCCTCCCCGAACTTGACGGCACGGTCGGGAGTGCCGGGTCCCCGCGTTCTGGCGCCGGCCACGAGGAGAGGGACGGGGTCATCGGAGTGGCCGCGCTGGGCGCACGGGGTCGCGTGGTCGGCGGTCACGGCGATGCGAAGCTCGCTCCAGTCGAGGTCGCGAACGAACGGCCCCACGAAGGAGCGGTCGATCGCCTCGATGATTTCCTTCTTCTCCGTGGCCCGGCCGTCGTGGCCAGGTTCGTCCGGGCCCTTGAGGTGAACGTAGACGAATTCGTGCTCTCGGAGGGCCGCGCGGGTCGTTTCGGCGCGTTCCGCGTACCCCTTGTCTCGGTCGGCACCCATCGGTCCGACGAAGAGGTCCGCGAGCCCGAGCCACCGGGCGATCCCACGTTCCACCGGCATCTCCGTGACGGCCGCGCCCTCGAGACCCGTGCGATCTCGGAAGGAGCGTACCGATCCCTCGGGAAGGCGGCCGGCATGGCGGAGGAGGAGCGAGTTCGCGAGCGGTTTCCCGGCGAGCGCCCTGCGCGCGTTCACGAGATGCGCGATCAGCAGCGGCTCACACCGTTCGAGGAAGAGCTCGACGAGGCGGGCCGTGTGCGCGGCGTACGCCTCGGTCGAGGTCGCGCGGACGGGAAGGGGCCGCGTGTCCGCTGGTGCGCGAGCCCGACCCATGCCGCCCACCTTCTCGTAGAATGGATCGGAGTTCGAGATCTCGCTCGAGAGTCCCGTGCCATCGGTCGGGTGGAGCCACAGGACGCCGCGATGCCCTACCGTCGAGCGCACCTCGGCCCGCACACCCTCTTGGTGCAGGAGATCCGCTCGCGTGATCGCGCTCGCGAGCTCGTTCGCCTCCTTGCTGCTGAGCGAACGCCCCACGCGGGAATCGAGGATGCGTCCGTCGGCGCCCGCGGTGGCGAAATTGAGCCGCATCGCGATGTCCTGAGGCGCGAGATCGATCCCGATCCCGAGCGCCTCCAGGACGCCCCGGCCCGGCGATTCCCGAGCCGGGTCGAGTCCGAGGAGCGCGAGAACCCCCGCGTCCGACTCGGGTGCGATGCCGGGCCCGATGACGGTCAGGGTGCCGAGTGCGCCGCCGCGAGCGAGTGCATCGAGGTTGGGCGTCGACGCCGCTTCGAGAGGGGTCCGACCCCCGGTTTCCGGGTTCGGACGGTCCCCGAGACCGTCCAGAACGATGAGGGCGCGGTGCATTGCTACGACGACGGGCGCCACGTTCCTCATGCCTTATATGGAGCGCCCCGCTCCGAGCGCCGCCGATGGACCGCCTGCAGCAACTGCGCGCCTTCGGCACGCACCGGGTAGGCCGGACCCTCCTCGTTGCGCTCTCGATTCTCACCCTCGCCGGGACCCTGTTCTACCTCGGCCCGCTCTTCGCCATGTTCGTCTTTCTCCTGTTCGGCCTTGCCCTTCCCATCTATCTCGGGTGGCGGATCCCCCGGCAGCTCGCCCTCGCGGGGGTGGTCGCCCTCCTCCTCGGCGCTCCCGTGTTCTCCGCGGCGTATGCCTACGAACTTCGGCAGCCGAGCCCCTGGGCGAACTCGAATCCCACCGCGCCCGACGGGCACGGCGGCTCCGTACTCCAACACGCGCATGTCACGCCGTTCACGGGAACGGCGGGCGGGAACTACACCTTCACCGTGGACGTCGAACCGCAGTACCTCCCCGTCAACACCTCGGCGGCGTACCTCCTCTTGTTCATCTCCGATTGTCCGTACGCCACCACAAACCACTCGAGCGCGTGTCCGGCCTCGTATCGGTTCTACGAGCTCAACCACTCACTCGGCTCGCCTATCACCGCGACCCAGACGATCCCGTTCTTCCACAACCTCCCGGGGGCCGACGCGTGGTGGTGGACGATGGCCCTCGTCCTTCACCGGGCAAACTCGACGAACCTCTCGTGGGTGTGGCTCTACACGTCGATGGGCTACTCGGGGGTCCAGGGTCCGATCAGCGGGGATTTCTTCAGTACCTTCGAACTCATCCTGCCGGTCGCCTACGAGCTCTCCCTCCTCTATCCCGGCCTGCTCTTCTTCGTCGGGCTCCTCATTTACGTCCTTCTGAAGAACCGGGAACGGGTTCGGAAGGCCGCGAAGGATCTCCCGGGACCTGGATCCCTCGGGACGCTCGCGGCGCCTCCGAAAGTGTCGTCGCCCGACGTGAAGGGGCCGGTGGAACGTTCGTGTCCCAACTGCCAGGCAGTTGTCTACCCGAACGAGACCAAGTGCTGGAAATGCGGCTCTGAACTCAAATCCGAGTCCGCGCCGATCCCCTCGACGCCTGCGACTCCGACCCCGTAGCGCGATCGCGAGCGTAGGCCCTGTGGGGCCATCGCCCCCCTCCCGCGGTCTAGGTGACGGTGAGGAGCACGGCGACGGTGTCGGAGCGTCCGACGGAATCCTTCACGGTGACGAAGATGTAGTACGAGCCCGCGCTGCTCGGGGTCTTCAGGACGGGAGACACCACAGACGTCGACAACCACGAGCAGGAGCCGACGGACCAGGGCGAGCCTGGGCAGGTCATGTAATACGTCGTGGTCCCCGCCTGGAGCTCCGAGACGTCGACGGCGACCGCGTTGGCGACCGCGCATTGCACGGAGCAGACCACGAACGCCGTGACCGTGTAGGAAACCTGGGAGCTGTGCGACGCCGGGTTCGGCGCGATCGTGACCTGCGTGAAGTACGGGGCGAAT
>JAKIWU010000105.1 GCA_022749905.1 Thermoplasmata archaeon | reverse complement strand
GGTTGCCCGGCGGCAGCAGCGACACCGGCTCATATTTCCCTTGCCCCCGCTTGAGGATGACCACATTCTTCGCCTTCTCGACGTCGAGGATCGGCATCCCCTCGAGGGGGCTTCCGGCCCGATGGGCGGCCGGGTTCACGACGTCGTTGGCGCCGATCACCAGTACGACGTCCGCACTCCCGAACTCCTCGTTGATCTCGTCCCGATCGTACAAGTGGTCGTACGGGAGCCCGGCTTCGGCGAGGAGGACGTTCATGTGCCCGGGCATCCGGCCCGCCACGGGGTGGATCGCGAACTTGACGACGACGCCCTTCGCTTCGAGGAGGTCCGTCATCTCCTTCACCTTGTGTTGGGCCTGCGCCACCGCCATCCCGTACCCGGGTGCGATGATCACTTTCTGGGCGTAGGCCATCATCACCGCCACATCTTCCGCGTCGATCGGCTTCAGGCTTCCCTGCATCGACACGCCCGCCTCTTCCTTCGCGCCGAATGCGGAGAACAGCACGTTAGCGATCGACCGATTCATCGCGCGGGCCATCAGGATCGTCAGGATCGAGCCAGCGGCTCCCACCAGGGTGCCGGCGATGATCATCGCGTAGGCGGCGGCCCCTGCGGGGGAATCGACGAGCGAGAATCCATCGAGGGCCACCGCGACCCCGGTCAGGGCGTTGTAGAGCGAGATCACCACGGGCATGTCGGCGCCCCCGATCGGGAGCGTCATCAGAAGCCCGTAGAGGAGCGCGAGGAGGAAGAACGCCGAGAAGACGAATGGGCCGGGGAGGATGAGGAACCGGACCCCCGCGACGATCGCGGAGCCGAGGACGATCATGTTCACGACGCGCTGCGCCGGGAAGACGATCGGCCGCTGACGCATCCACCCCTGGAGCTTCAGGAAGGCGATCGTGCTCCCCGAGAACGACGTTGCGCCGATGAGCCCGCCCGCGACCGCGAGCGCTTGGAAGCTCGACGACTCGTTCGCAGCGAGCAGAACGACCGCCGAAATGCCGGCGGCCGCCCCGCCGCCCATGCCGTTGAAGATCGCGACCATCTGGGGCATCGCGGTCATCTGTACCCGCCGGGCAGCGTACCATCCTACCCCCCCTCCCAGCGCCGTCGCCCCCACGATCCAGGGGAAGTTCCCGAGATGGGGAACGCCGAGGTCGGTGGTCTGGTTTACGAAGAAGGTCGCAAGCACTCCGACGAGCATCGCCGCGCCGGCCCAGACGACGCCGCTCCGCGCGGTCTTGGGGTTGCTCATGCGCTGGAGCGCGATGACGAAGAAGAGGACCGTGACGATGTAGATCGGGTCGGTGAAGTCGATCATTTCGGACCTTTCGGCTTCGCCGAGCGGTCGAACATTTCGAGGATCCGTTCGGTGACCACGTATCCACCCGTGACATTGAGCGCCCCCATGACGACGGCGAGGAACCCGAGGATCTCCTCGGGGACGGTCGTCGCGAACCCCAGGGCCACCATCGCACCGACGAGGACGATCCCGTGAATGAAGTTCGAACCCGACATGAGCGGGGTGTGCAGCAGGACGGGAACGCGGCTGATCACCGTGTAGCCGGTGAACCCGGCGAGCACGACGATGTAGAGCGCGGCCCAGAGTTCCGCGATCACCGGGGCGCTCCGAGGAGCTCGCGCGTGGGCGCGTGCACCACGTCTCCGTCCTTGAGGACAAGGCTCGCGGTCAGGATCTCATCGGTGTAGGTCTCGACGAGACGTCCCGCAGGATCGACCAAGAGGGAGAGGAACGCCTGAACGTTCTTCGCGAACATGAGGCTCGCGTGGAACGCGACCCGGCTCGGCAGGTCGATCGGCCCGACGATCGATACCCCCCCGACCACCACCGTCTCCCCGGGGCGGGTGAGCTCGCAGTTCCCCCCGGATTCTGCGGCGAGATCGATGAGGACTGAGCCCGGCTTCATCCGCGCAACGACATCCCGGCCCACCAGCATCGGCGCCTTGCGCCCCGGCACGTTCGCGGTCGTGATCACCACGTCAGCGCGCGCGACGGCGTCGCCGACCATCTGGCTCTCCTGGACCTTTTCTTCGGGGGTGAGCTCCCGAGCGTACCCTCCCGTGCCTTCCGCGTTCAACGACAGCTCGAGGAACTTCGCGCCGAGGCTCCGAACCTGCTCGCCCGCCGCCCGGCGGACGTCGTAGCCCTCCACGACCGCGCCGAGTCGCCGGGCCGTGGCGATGGCCATCAGTCCGGCAACGCCGGCCCCGAGGATGAGGACCGTCGAGGGGCGGATGGTACCAGCGGCCGTCGTGAGCATCGGGAACAGCCTCGGGGAAAGTTCCGCTCCGAGGATCGCGGCTTCGTACCCGGCGAGACTCGCCTGGCTCGACAGGACATCCATGCTCTGCGACCGGGAGATCCTCGGGAGTAACTCGAGAGCGAACACGCGAAGACGGGCCTCCTGCATACTCCGGACGAGCTCGATGCGGCGACCGGGGAACAGGAGGGAAATCGTCACCGTGCCCGCCCGCATGGACCGGACTGACTCGGGGCTCGGTGGACCAATCCCCACGACGATCGACGTGTCGAAGAGTTCCATCGGGCCGGTGCAGAGCTTCGCTCCGGCGCGCTCGTAGTCCGCGTCCGGGTACCCGGCGCGTTCCCCCGCACCCCGCTCCACGAGCAGGGTGAAGCCGGCTTTGCTGAGGCGTTCGGCGACCTCCGGGACCATCGCGACGCGGCGCTCGAGAGGGGCGGACTCCCTGAGTACAGTGAGCCGGACCCCCATGGAACGCCTACGGCCACGGGGGCGAGGTTAAACGCTTGGCGAACGCCGTCGGAACGGGCCCGCCTGCCGGAGTCGCGCTCAGCGGTGGGTTTCGTACCCCAATGCGCTCAGGGGGTCCGGCTCCCCACTACCTGGAGCCGTCGGAGTCGACATGACCTTCCTGGCGAATCCTCGCCACCGCGATCGCGCAGTAGTCCGGATCCAGCTCGACGCCCACTCCCTTTCGACCAGACCGTGCGCAGGCCACCAGGGTCGATCCACTTCCGAGGAACGGATCCAGCACCGTGTCTCCGACGTAACTGAAGAGCTTGATCAAGCGCAACGGGAGTTCTACCGGGAAGGGCGACGGATGCCCGATCCGGCGTCCGTTCTCGCCGGAGAACGTCCACACGGCGTTGGTCCACGCGATGAACTCGTCCCGCGCGATGTCGGACTGCCGCCCGGATTCCCGGCGCTTCCATTCGTCCTTGTACCCCACGATCACCACCTCGACCGGCGCGATGACGAACGGGGCCGATGCGCTCAACCACGACCCCCAGGCGGTCCGGCGCGAGATGTTCTGCTCGTTCCAGATGATGGTGGATTGGTACTTCCACCCCGCGCGCTTCATGAGCTCGGTCAGGTCGGCGGCGACGCTCTGCTGCCCGCCCTTGTTCTTGTCGAGGGGGACATTGAGGCAGAGTCTGCCCTTGCTCTTGGCCAGCCGGAAACACTTCGCAAGCCAAGCTCCACTGAATCGAAGGTACTGCTCCCACGTCTGGTCATCGTGGTAGGCGCCGTAGTCCAGATTCACATTGTACGGAGGGGAAGTCACGATCAGATCGACGCTCTCTGCCGGAATCGCCCGGGTCCGGAGGAAGTTCGCCTGAAGGACCCGCACATCTGGCCGTAGGGCGAAGGACTTCAAGGGGACCTCAACGGCGGAGCGAGGCTCCGGGGGCCCCGGGCTCGGTATCGAGCGCTTCACTGCCGACCGCTCTTCGATCGTGACCGTTCCGACCCGCGGATGGATACGCGGACCATCGTCCACCTCCGGTCGCTAGATAAGAGCCGGCCTCGCCGGATCGGACGATGAAATCGAACGCGTTGGAGGGGGCGTCGAGAACATCAATTCTGCACAGGCTCGAGGCGAGGAGCGGTACGCGAGGGGAGGATCCGCCGACCGAGCTCGGCGACGGCAAAGTCGAGCAGAGGCTCGAGATTGACCGTATCGGCACGGTTGTATCGGACCAGGCGTTCGAGGGAGCCCGAACGGCCCCTACGGTGTTCCTCCCACAGCCGGACCGCCTCGAGCCCGTCCACGCCTTCGACGCCGGACCGCGACCCGAGCCGGAGGGTCTGCTCGATCCGCTTGAGTCCCCCAGAGTAGCCGATTCGGTAGAGCAGGAAGCGGAGATCCACGTGGGCAGCCGGAACCGGGAGCTCGGGAAACCTGACCCGCAGGAACGGAACATCGAAGCGAGAACCGTTGAAGGTGACGAGGATCCCGAACTTTCCGAGCCAGGCGGGGAGCTCCTCAAGGTCCTCGTCCGCGACGAAGCTGCGCGTCGTCCCGCCTCCGTGTACAGTCACGACGGTGACGATGCCCTCGTAGGGGGAGAGACCGGTGGTCTCGATATCGAGGAAGGCGGTCTCTCGGTGGAACTCCGGGTACAGGCGCCACGCCTCCTCGACGGGAAGACACTGCCCAAACCATCCGACCCGGCGCTCCTCGAGGGCGACCTCGCTCGCGTTCAGTTCTCGCTCGATCCGGGAGCGGGGCACCCTAGGGAGCTCGCGCTCGGTAAGGGCCCTTCGCAGATCCGCCCAGTCGAGCACGCCCTGTCGCCAGAGCGCCGCTTCCGTCTGCGGGCCGATCCCCGGCAAGTGGAGAAATGTCGACCGAATCACTGCCTCTGCCCCGGATCCCCTGCTGCTGCACTAGCCCGCTGAGGGAGAGCTGGGTCTCCAGCACCGCG
>JAKIWU010000104.1 GCA_022749905.1 Thermoplasmata archaeon | reverse complement strand
CGAGAGGCCGAACGATTTGATGCAGCCCACGAGGCCGACCGGCACCTAGAGGCCCTCAAGCGGTTCCTCGCCCACGTCGAAGAGCATCGGAAGGACCTCAACGAGGGGGCTGTCGAAGTGGCCCATGACCTCGACCGAGCTTCGATGGCCTTCTACCACCGATCCCAGGCGGAGTTGGCCCTCCGCGCGGTGGAGGTTGGCCTCTCCCTCGAGCCCGGCTCCTCTTCGCTGCTCCATCACAAGGCCCTCGTGCTGCTGGCCCTCAACCGACAGGTCGACCAGGCGATCGGTCTGCTCGACCGGTCCCTCGAAGCGAACCCTCATGACAAGCGAGTTTGGGCGACAAAGGGAGACGCGCTGAAGCTCCTCGGTAGGAACGCCGAGGCGGCGGAGGCGTATCTCGCCGCGCAACGCCTCGACGCAACGTCGAGCCAGTACGTTGACCGGGCGCTCAAGCTGGCACCCTCGAACCCGGTTGGTCTCCGGATGAAGCTCCAGTTGGCGCGCTCTGGGGGCGGGGAGCAGCAAGCCCTAGAGGCGGCGGAGGCCCTTTTGTCGTCCGACCCCGGTGATCCGCAACTCCTTCTGGAAAAGGCCCGGCTACTGGCCACCCTCGGGCAGCTCCAACCCGCGCTCGAGGCACTCCAGCCGGTGGCTGCGGTGCGGCCCGACGATCCCCACGTCCGGTTCTTGCGGGCCCGTCTCCTGTTCGCGATGGGCCGCCTCGACGAGGCCGTCCCGCTCTACAAGACCCTGGTGGAAGGGCAAGAGCTCCTCGATGGGGTGGCGCTCGCAGAAATCGCTGGAGACCTCGACAAGAACGGCCAGCAACCCGAATTGGCGCTGGCCGCCCGGCAACGAGTGAGGGAGTTAGACCCGCAAAACGTCGCGAATCTCCAGGCGTTGCGGACGGCGGCGATCGCGCGGAACCAGAACGAGATCGCCATCGAGGCGTCGCGGGCGCTCCTCCAAGCGGCTCCCCACAACCTAGACGCCGAGCGGTCCCTGCTCGACCTGCTCCTCGGCTCGGCTCCGTTCGACGACGCCCTGTCGACAGGTCGCGAGCTCCTCCACGACCATCCGACCGAGGTTACGGACCTCAAGCGAGTGCTGCACGCCGCCCAAGCCGCCTCGCGGCCTGAGATCGTCCTCGAGTTCGCGGAAGCCATACTGAAGGTCGCTGCCGGGGACACCGAGACGGAGGCGGCCCTGGCAGCTGCTTTCTCTCAGACCGGAGCCCCGAAGCGGGCGCTCGAGCTGTACGAACAGTTGAGCGCGCGGGAGCCCAACGAGACGAGGTACCTCCTCGAGCAGAAGCAGCTACTCGTCGAACTCGACCGGGCACCGGAGTTGATCCCCGTACTGGACGCCCTCTTTCGCCTCGACCCGACGCGGTACGACGTCGCTCTGGAGCGGGGAAACCTGTACCTCAGCGCGGCGTACGAACTCGGCGACGGCTCCGCCGAACGGGAATCGGCCGCGCGGGACGCGATGGTCTCGTACGAGCGCGCCACGCTCGAACCTACCCTTCGATCGGCGGCCGAGTTAGGCGTCGCGCGCGCCTCCCGGCTGGTGCACGACCCGACGAGGGCCGTCAAGGCGTACCGCGAGTTCCTGAACGATCCAGAGTTCAACGAACGCGCCGACGTGATGAAGGAGCTCGGCCACGTGCTGCGCGAGATGGACCGTCAAAACGAAGCGCGCGAGGTCTACGAGAAGGCCGTCTCGCTCGGGCTCGAAGACGCGGACCTGTTCCTAGGCCTGGTCGAGACCCTGAGCCGATTGAACCAGGAGAGCCGCGCGCTACGGTACGTCGACCTGCTCCTCCAGCGAGAACCAACGAACCCGGGCTATCTCCGTCGGAAGGGTCAGCTGCTCCTCAAAGCCGGCCGTCGGCCGGAAGGCCTCATCGTTCTGAAAAACGCCGTGCGCGCCGCCGATGGCGATGCCCACGCTTACTTCGAGATCGCCGAAGCGCTCCGCGCTCAGGGAACCTATGCCGATGCGGTTACGTACTACGGGGAAGGACTCAAACTGGACCCGAAGAGCCGAGGGGGCCGCTTGGGCCTGGCCGAGACGTACGAGGTCGGGGGACGTTTCACGGATGCGCTCCCGTTGGTCGACCAACTCCTCCACGAGGAGCCGAACGATCTGCGAGCGTGGAAGGTCCGGGCGGACGCGCACCGATCCCTCGGGCACGACGGCGAGGTCATCTATTCTCTCAAGGCGATCCTACTTCTCGACCCTCACAACGCGACGGCGCTGGCCGAGATGTATCATCTCCAGACGAAGAAAGGCCAGAAAGTCGAGGCGTTCGATTCCCTGACGGACCTGCTGTCCACCGGCGGGTCCGAGACGGAGGACCCTGAGTTCTGGATCGAACACGGTGACCTCGCCGGCGAGATGGGCAAGACGGACGAATCGAGCCGGTCCTATGAAAAGGCCCAGCAACTCGACCCGAGCCGAGCGCTCGAGATCGTCACGCGTCGGGCGCGGGTGCGTCTCCATGCTGGTCGTCCCGACCTGGCATTGGAGATCCTCTCTTCGATCGCAGTCCCCGATCTTACTTCAGTCCCAGAGCGGTCCACCCCGTACCTGCTCCTCCGTGCCCAGGTGTTGACGACGCTCGAACGCCCCTTTGATGCTCGCACAACCTATGAGGAGATTCGGAAGACCACCCCGGGATCCCCCGAAGCGACCCAGGGGGTGGCACGCTGCCTGCTCGACGAGGGAAAACCGACGGAGGCCCGGGACTTCCTCCGGAGCGTGCTACCGACCCAGCCGCCTCGGGCCGAGATCTTCCTGCTTCTTTCGGAAGCCGAAGCCGGGCTCGGCTCCCTTCCCTTTGCCACCGAGGTCGTGCGTCGGGGGGTGGAAGTGCTTCCGAAATCGGGTCCGCTCTGGCTCCAGCTGGGGGAGTTGCACGTACGACAGGAGACGTGGGACAAGGCCGCCGACGCCTACGCTCACGCGATCGCCCTGGACCGAAACAACGCCGAGTTGCTCCTCCGTGCCGGGTTCGTCGCGGAGAAACTCGGACACGGCCATGAGGCGCTCACTCTCTACAAACGGGCCACCGAGCTAGCCCCCAGCAACAAGTACGTTTGGTCGAGTCAGGGCGCCGCTCTCCTCTCCGTGGGCCGCCCCGATGAAGCCCGCGCGAGCTTCGACCGCGCGTTGGCACTCGACTCCAATTTCGAGGCGGCCAAGGAGGGTCGCAAGGCAGCGCTGCAACGAACGCGGGATGCGACGATCGAGATGTACGGTCGGGAGGGTCTGCTCCTCGAGGCTCGCCTCAACCGGACCGTCACCAAGAACGACCTGTTCGTCACGCTGCACGTGCCGTTCGACGTCCTCGACCCGGTACTCCAAGTCCTCTCCCGGTCACCCCGCGTCGACATCGACCGGCTTTCCGAGCAAGAGATGCAGGACCTGGAGGTGGCGTCCTACCATCTGATCTCCAGCGCGCTCGAGAACCGACCGGCCGGCATCGAGAGCCGTGGTCTCACCCTGGCCGACGTCGCCGCCCTCGCGCCACCCACGTACACGCTCACCCAGATCCAACGACTCTTCGGCTACCTCCATTCGGCGCTCGAGATGGACTTGCGTCCGGAGAACCTACACTTGACGGCGGACGTTGAGGAACTCGCCCGCAAGGCGCTGTTGCTTCCCGCGGAGCAACGGAGCCTCTTCCATCTAGTCCAGATCCTTCGGGTCGGGGTCTTCAAGGCCCGGGTGATCAAGACGGTTGAAACCGCCGGGCGCGCCGTTCACGCCCCGCTTCCGACGCTCGACCTCGGCGCGTACACCCCCGAGTTCCGGGGGACCTCTTCCGCGGCACTGCGACCCCGGGCCGCGTCGTTGGCGACCCAGAACACTCCGGCCACCCTGATCGACGACGCCGTCGCGATCCCTGACCGGCCCCACCCGAGCCTCGCTTCCCACGCGACGAGGCCTCCCCCGCCGGCCGGAGCCAGTACGGCCCGATGCGTGGGCTGTGGCGGCATCGCATCGGTGATGCACGAATGCGGGGCACCGCTCTGCCAGCACTGCATCGCGCAATTCCCGTCCTGCCCGAAATGCGGTGAACCCGTGACCGCGACGAGCACGACGCTTCTCGAGCACGCACCGGCCCCCCGAGCGGCGGCGCGGGAACGACGTTTCTCCTCCCTCAACCCGTTCCGTTCCATCACCGGACCCTCCAAGACCGCCCCCGCGGAGCCGCCCGAAGCCTCCGACAAACACGCGGCGACGGCCCCTTCGTCGGAAAGCCACGGCCACAGCGGTGCGCACACGCCGCCGGAGGTTCCCTTGACCCCGCACGTCGCGAAACCGCGACCGAAGGCCGACGAAGAACCTCGGTTGTAACCGAGCTATCCCACCGCACGGCGGTCAACTATCATATAGAGTCGAAAGGATTCTACTTCTCGGTTTCAGATGACCGCCTCGACCGCGCCCCCGGGTAGGTTCAGCGCCGGTGTCCTAATCGTCGGGGTATTCCTCGCCATATCGGTTCTCCTGTTCCTGGCAATTTGGTTCGCGGTGCCGCAGTACAACCACTATCTGTCGCTCACCATCATCGGCTTTCTGAGCCTGGTGTTCGCAGTTGTCTGTTACTTCGGCCAGGCAATCACGACTACGGGCGGCGCCCTTCGGGCCCTCTCATGGGGTTACCTGGGGCTTGGGTTCGCGCTACTGATCGGCTCGGTCCTCCTT
>JAKIWU010000103.1 GCA_022749905.1 Thermoplasmata archaeon | reverse complement strand
GCTGACCTTGAGCTCCGTGCGGGCCTAGCCTTATCACTTTGACCTGTCCATCCCTCCGACGATGGAAGTCAGCGATCTCCAGCGCCGCCTTGCCGAGTTCCAGGTCATCGCCGAAGAGGTCCTGTCGGATGTCAAGGACATCACGCCCCAGCAGGTCAAGCACTGGATCGTCAACGCCCTTCTCGGGGCGCTCCGCTGGGACCCCCACGACAAGCGCCAGGTCTACCTCGATTTCCCGATCAAGAAGGGCGAGGGGACCCACGCCGACTACGCCCTCCTCGACTCGGCCGGCAAGCCCCGCCTGCTCCTCGAGGTGTACGCGCCCAAGACCCCGATCCGCGCCGCGGCCGAGGAAGCCGCGAAGAAGGCGCGGGCCGTCGAAGCTCCGCTGGTCCTCCTGACGACGGGCTCCGAATTCTCCCTCTGGTTCATCTCCGAAAAGGATGCGCCGGCGCCGCTCTTCGTGCTCCTCTTGAAGGATCTTCCGAGCAACGCGGAGGGGTTCATGGGGCTCACCGCGGAGTACCGGCTCTCCGAGACGGGCATCGAGCAGCTCCGGAAGAGCGCGATCAAGCTCGCCGTGCTCCAGATGCTCGAGGACAACTCGGAGAAGACGTTCGACGCGATGGTCGAGTGGGTCCAGGCGCAGGTCGCACCCGGTGCGCTCGATGACGCGACGAACGGCGCGATCCGGGACGCCACGATGATCTGGCTCACCGAGGAACACCTCTCGATGCCGCTGTTCAGCGCGCACGAGGGCCCCCATCGCCCCCACGACCTCCGCTCGACCTCGGCCCGAGACTGGGAACAGTTCCCGAAGGGCCCTCCGGGGACCTTCCAGTACAAGTTCGACACCTCGAAGACCCTCGACGTACGCCAGGGTCCGAAGGAGGTCAAGCAGGCCCTCCGGATGCAGGGACTCAGGACGTCGACCGCGACCGCGTTCGGCGGATTCTACTACTCGCTGAGGCAACGCGCCAGCCTGCCCCCGATGCCGGCGAAGTCGGCCTCGTAGGTCGGTTTTCCCCGGCACCCGCCGGGGCTCGGCGTCCGGGGATCTCGCGCCTACGACGCCGATCGGACCATCCAGGTGCGCAGGCCGTTCGGTTCGAGCGCGAAGTCGACCACGCGGCCCCCCAGATCGGTGAGCGCTTTCGCCACGTTGGCGCGCCGTTCGAAATTGCAGAAGAGCAGGAGGTAGCCTCCCCCACCCGCGCCCACGAGCTTCCCGCCGAGCGCGCCGGCTTCGCGCGCCTTCGCGTAGATCGCGTCGATCCGGTCCGTTGAGATGCCCTCGGTGAACTGCTTCTTGAGCTGCCAGCCCTCGTCGAGGAGCCGACCCATCTCGTCGATCCGACCCCGAAGGAGCTCGTTCTTCATGTCGACCGCGAGCCGTTTCGTCGCGTCCAGCGCGTTCCCGGTCTCCCCGCGCCGTTCGGTGTAGCTCGCCTGCTGCCGGACGATGATGTCGTTCGAGTAGTGGCTCGTCCCCGTGTAGCAGAGGAGGAGGCGATAGGCCAGTTCGTTGAGGATGTCGGAGGGGATCCTCAGGGGGTTCACCACGGTCGTCCGACCGTTGAACTCCATGAAATTGAAGCCGCCGAAGGCGGCCGCGTACTGGTCCTGCCGACCTCCACGAATCCCGAGCTCGTCCCGCTCGATCTTGTAGGCGAGCTCCGCCACCTCGTACGGGGTCCAGGGTTCCTTGAGGTACTGCTGGAAGGCACCGACGAGAGCCACGGACATCGTCGAGGAGGATCCGAGCCCGGTGCCCGGCGGCGCATCGGAGTGCAGGAAGAGCTCGAGCGAGTCCACGGCCTTGCCGCGGTCGCCCGAAGGACGCAGGACCCGGAGCGCGGCCTTCACGAGATCGAGCTCCCCATTGAACACGAGATCGTCGGGGCTCCCGAAATCCGCCTTGAGGTTGTAATCGAGCGAGTGGACCTTCGCCGCTCCTTCACCACCTTCTCGTGCGGAGAGGGTCGCGTAGGCGAACTTGTCGATCGTGCAGTTCAACACCGCCCCTCCCTTCTCCTCGGGGTACGGCGAGACATCGGTCCCTCCGCCGGCGAAACTGATCCGGAGGGGAGCCTTGCTTCGAACGATGACCATCCGATCGTCCAGTGGGATTCGAGCCATAAGCGTGCTGAGCCCGAGTCGTCTCCGTTGGGTCCGACAGGGCGCGCCGTTTTCCCTCGTCCGCGTTCGCTCGCTCGCCGATGACGAGGCCTCGAGGACCCCGGCTCACCGTGGATGCGGTGTGGATCCATCGCGGGCGGGTTCTCCTCGTGCGCCGCGGCCGCGCGCCGTTCCGGGGGCGCTGGGCCCTTCCTGGCGGGTTCGTGGAGCCGAAGGAAACAGTGGAGCACGCGGTGCAACGAGAGCTTCTGGAGGAGACTGGACTCCTCGCGCGGGCTGTCGGCATCATTGGGGTCTACTCGGGCCCAGCCCGGGACCCACGGGGCCCGACCACCACCGTAGCCTTTCGGATGCGCGGCAGGGCGGGTTCACCCCTTGGCTCCGACGACGCGAAGGAGGCGCGGTGGACCCCACTCCATGAGGCGCGTGCTCTTGCCTTCGATCACGATCGCATCCTGCGGGATGCACGTCGACGGGGCCGGGCGCGCTAGTCGGGTCAGGTCGCGCCCGCGTCGAGGGGCGCGGACTCGAGCGTCGGGACGCGCAGGAGATGGACACTCGCAAGGGCGAACCAGAGGAGGACCGGGGCCACGATCAGGCGCTCCACCGCGCCGGAGGCGCCCGACGGAAGCGCCGGAGAACTGAAGGCTGCGGTCGCGGCGAGCGAGATCATCCCGGAGAGCAGCGTGTACAGCCGCATCTTCTCCCAGCGGGTGTCGCGGAGCATCGCGAGCGCCAGGAAGAGGAGCGCGATCCCGGACACGACGAACGCAAGTGCGGACACGATCGTGTGGAGCCCGTGGGGCGATCCTTCGGGGAAAATCCCCACACCGATCGCGCCGGCGCCCGCGACGAGCAGGAGTCCGAGCCCGATCCGGCTTGATTTGCGGACCCGGAACGCGGAGCGGACGAGAACCGTCCCGCCGATCGTGGCGAGTCCGAGAAGGATCACCGAGCCGTCGAACAGGAAGTGCGCGGGGGAGTTCGTGGGATTCCCGAGATCGCTGATCGCGCTCGCAGCGTCGGAGTACCCGGGATAGTAGACTTGCGCGACGGCCATCGCGGCGACGAACTGCACGACGCCGACGAGGTAGAGGATGGCACCCCGATGCGTGATCCGTAGAACCAGCGGACCACGGTCCGTCATAGGCGACGGGGCCGAACCCTCGTCAGTCCTCGCGCGAACTGCGCTCGTAGGAGGCGTCGCTGGTCCGCTTGAGCCGGGCACCATCCCGGTCGCAAACCGGCTTCGCGCTCGGCGGGACGTCGATCACGTAGCCGCCGCCGCACTTGGGACACTCATAGTAAGGCATCGAGTTCGCACTCCTCGACGGCGAACGTCACCTCAGCGTATATAATCCCCCCGCACGGCTCGGAGCGTTTCGAAAATGCGGGGCGTTCGAAGCGCAGGGAGGCGTTCGCCCGACGGTCCGCCGCGTGGGAGCCCCGCCCGACGTGCACGAGGGCAAGGGGAGAAACCCGTGGCGAGCGGTGTCCTGCCTGCGACGACGGCCGAGCGGTTTCGAAACCTCGACGCGTATCGAGTTCAACGCGAGCGGCAACGGCTTGAGGGAACGGCCCAACGAGATCTCTTCCGACAACTCCGGGTGCGCTTCCTCCTCCGTCATTCCACGAGCCGCGGCCCGGCGCTCGAGCTCGGGCCGGGTCCCGGCCGGTTCACGCCGTTTGTCGGAGGTCCGGGAACGCGGCGGGTCCTGCTCGACCTTTCCCTGAGCATGCTGAACGAAGTCCGCGAGAGGATCGATACTCCGACGAAGGAGCCGATCCCCGACCTCGTGGTCGGCGATGGACGTTCCCCTCCGTTCCGATCGCGATCGTTCGGCGAGGTCGTAGTGCTCGGTAATGCCCTCGGCTTCGCCGGCCCTTCGTGGGACCGTCTGCTCGGCGCAACGCTCGATCTCGTTGCACCCGGCGGGACCGTGATCCTCGAGACGATCGCCGGCGGCGGGGAGCGGTCCCGGTACCTCTCGCGCCTTCCACCGACAGCGGTCCGGCGCCTGCTTCGCTCCCCCTTGCGCGCCCTGGCTCCGAGGATCCTGCGCGAAGGATTCGAGGCGGTGAAGGGAAAGGAGAAAGCGCGCCACGGGTTCCAGCGGCTTGGCGAGGCAGATCTCGCGCCCGCATTCCGCTCCCGTGGGTTTCGCGTGCGGGAAGCGCTCGCCGTTGCCCCGGCCCTCGGAGTCGAGCCTGAGCACGCCGAAGCCATCGCTGCCGACCCGAGCGCATGGGCCGCGTTGTTGCGCCTCGAAGAGCTGCTGGGTTCAAGCCCGGCGAGAAGAGCTGTGGCCTCAGCGTTGCTCCTCGCAGCGGAGCGGACTGGCGCGGACCACGCACTGGGTGAAACCGCACGGATTAAGTAAGATGGGTTCCCCTGAATAGAGGGGCACAGGCCTTCCTTGCCGACCAAGAAGATAGCTGAAAGGCCCGCCGCACCACCTGACCCGAAGCGGGCTCAGCGAGGTTCCGCGCCGCTCGCCACCGGGCTCACGCCCCACGACATCGACCAGGCGAAGGAGGACGCGCTGCTCCAGCTGAAGATCGGGCGGTCCGCGCACTACTATTCCGTCGTCG
>JAKIWU010000102.1 GCA_022749905.1 Thermoplasmata archaeon | reverse complement strand
CCCCACGACGACGAGGGCGAGGCTTCCGCGTGCGAGATCGGGGTGTCCGAGGTAGCTCGCGGGAGGCGGTGGGCTCGTGGGCAACGGCGACGGAGCCTGCACGGACTCCGAGCTCATGCGGCCTCCGCATGGAACGGGGCACGTCGGCCGGCGCACAGCGGGCAGGGGAAGGTCTCGAGGTCCTCGCCGGGGCCGAGGACCCCGATGATCCGGCGGAGGCCGGCCACGAAGGCGCGCCCGTCGGCGGGACCGAAGACGTCGTTGATCCGGACATGGAGGACGTGCTGACGCCGCAGGAGGCGACCGAAGAGGCGCGCGCCCGCTGGCGTCAGCGTGACGTGTACGCGGCGTCGATCCCCCGCGGCGCGGGATCGGGCGACCAGGCCCCGCGCCTCGAGAAAATTGAGCGCGCTCGTCAGCCCGGGCAGCGAGAGCCCGGAGCGATGGGAGAGTTCGGTCGCGGTGATCCGGCCGCGACGGGCGATCGCCGGGAGCAGACAGGCCTGGGGAAAGGTGAGACCGATCGGCTGGGCTCGGTGTCGTGCCTCGGAGAGCAGGGAGCGGACGAGGACCCAGAGGACGTCGGAGACGACCGGGCGGGCCGACCGACGGGGCGGGTGCGGCATTGGTTCGGGGTCTTAACTATTCCGATACTTAACCACTCCGCTCCGGTCCCCGATCGGTCCGGATCCCCCGCGGTCGACGGCCTACTCCTCGTAATCGAAGTAGATCCGCACGAGGGCCCGGTACTCCGCGACCTTGCCGTCGCGGATCGTTCCCTCGAACTCCGAGGCCCGGAACCACTTCATCCCCCGCACCGTTTTCGACGCGGTCTCCACGGCATTCGCCACGGCTCGTGCGAGGCTCTTGTCGGAAACGCCGACGACTTCTGTCACCCTCTGTACCATGTCGATCAACCTCAGGCCGGGTAGCCTCCCGGGGGATTTGAACCCCGAGGGTCAAGACCGAGAACCGGCGTCTACCTAGATCGCTCGAAAGCCACGCGCCGCTCGACGGGCCACCGTCGCGACCCGGAGCCGAAGCCGCTCGGCGAGGCTCAAGGAACGTCCCAGCGCCCGGGTCCGACCCCCCCGGATCTCGGAGAGCAACGCGTCGAGCACCTCGGTGTCCTCCGGGAATTCGGTCACGGCCCTCCCCAGCGTCCGAACGGTGTGGGCATCGCTGCCTCCGGTCTCCCCCAGCCTTCGCTCCGCGGCGATCACGCTCGCGCGAGCGTTGGTGAGCTCTCCGTTGTGCCCGTTGAGGGTCTCCAGGGCGGCGACGGGGGCCACGCGTGCGAGCTTCGCTCCCACGCCGTGGGACCATCGCAGGGGGTGGGAGAGCACGGGGACCGCGGCGTGGGCGCGAGCCCAGTCGAGCGTCTCCAACAGTGGGCGATGGATCGGCGGAAGTTCGCGCACCCCATACAGGAGAAGATGCCCCTCGAGGGTCGACACCTCGATCCCCGGGATCAAGCGGTACATGGGGAAGCGGCGGCCGAGTTCGGCCAGCTCCGCATGGCCGGCGATCGTGTTGTGGTCGGTGAGGGCGAACCCTTGGACCCCCGCGACGCCGAGCCGATCGACGATTTCCGAGACGGACGCGAATCCATCCGGCGAGTGGCGGCTGTGGACGTGCAGGTCGAGCCGAATGCTCCCCATCAGCGGACCTCGGCCCCTGGTACGGCGCCTGCAGGGGCGGAGAGGGGAAGGCCGGACGAGAACGCCAGAATCGCACCGGACCCCGGCCCTCCGCTGTCGGTCCGAACGACCACGAGCGTGTCCGCGGTCCACGCCCCGGGAACGGCGATGACGCGACCCCCGATGTCGACGGCCGTCGTCCCACCAGTGCCCGCACCAACGACGCGTCCCACGCGCAGCCCGATGGAGCGGAAGCGATCGTGGCTGATCGTCGGCGCACCCGGCTCCGTCCCGAGGATCGCGGCGCCGACAGCGACACCCTCGGGAGGAGCCAAGGGAAGAACGCGGCCGGAGCCTTCGACAGCGAGAAGCATGCCCTCGCTGGTCACCGAGCGAATGCGACGGTGTTCGAGATTCACAAGGACCGCGATGCGGCGCCCCGTGAGCTCTTCCGGGCGGTACTCGGCCCGTATCCCGGCCACGAGCGTCCGGGTCTGCGGTTCTCCGAGATCCACGGTGAGAACGTACAGCCGGTCGGCGGTGGGGTGAGCTGTCACCTCGCGAATCTGCCCGACACGGATCTCGAGCGGTGCCGGGCCGGCCTGCGCGGGTGGTGATGGGGAAGGCGAGGGCTTGGGCACCTCGGCCGGGCTCGCTCGCCTCTGCTCGAGGCGTGGGAAGATCGGGCGGGGCTCTCCGAGAGCCTGGCCGGCCTTCGGCGGATTGAGCGCTTCGTCCCAATCGCCCGGACCGGGTGATCTCGGATGGCCGAGCATCCTCCAGACCTCCTTCGAGGAGAACGGGAGGAAGGGGGAGAGCCAGACGGCTGCCGCGTGCACGAGCCAGAGTCCCTCGAACACCGCGCGCCGTCGGTCCTCATCGGCCGCCTGCCAAGGTTTCGCGTCGTGGAACCGCTTGTTCCCCTCGCGGATCTCGGTGAGCGCGAGCTCGAGGGCTTCCTTCAGGTGGACCCGCTCGAACTCGGCCGTGATCTTCTCGTGGGCCGCGCGGATCCGGTCGCCGACCCCGCTCGGGAGGTCCGCGGGCGGTTCGGCCGGGGTCGGCACGCGCCCCGCCTCACGGTCCCGCGCGAGGACGAGGAGCCGTTGGACGAGGTTCCCGTACTGGTTCGCGAGGATCTCGTCGTGCACACGGTGGAACTCGTCCCAGTCGAGCTCCGTGTCGTGGTTCTGAGGGGCAAGGAGCGCCGCGTAGAACCGGATGTGGTCCGGGCTGTACTGCGCGAGGAGCGAGGGGATGAACACGTCGGCGCCCCGGCCCCTAGACTTCGCGAGCTTCTTCCCGCCGATCACGAGCCATTCGTTCGCGGGGACGTCGTAGGGGAGAGGAAGCCCCCCGACGCCGAGGAGAATCCCGGGCCAGAGGATGGTGTGATGGAACGTATTGTCCTTGCCGATGAAGTAGTACGGCCGTACCGAGTCCCCTGGCGTCCAGAACTTCCGCCATGCATCGGGGTGGCCGGAGCGGATCGCCCATTCTTTGGACGCCGAGAGGTATCCGATGAGGGCGTCGAACCAGACGTAGAACCGCTTCGTCTCGTACCCTTCGAGAGGGATCGGTATCCCCCACTCGAGATCGCGGGTGATCGGGGTGGCCCGCAGTCCCGCGTTCTCGAAGTTGGCCGCGACCTTCGCGACGCTCGGCCGCCACTCCGTGCGGGAGGCGAGGAACGAGTGGATCTCCTTCGCGAGGCCG
This sequence comes from Thermoplasmata archaeon, assembly GCA_022749905.1. Classification (GTDB taxonomy): domain Archaea; phylum Thermoplasmatota; class Thermoplasmata; order Lutacidiplasmatales; family UBA184; genus Lutacidiplasma. Next base: position 1,511 of record JAKIWU010000102.1, on the reverse strand, counting down.
TCGAGCCCGAGGTAGAAGTGCTCGGAGGGGCGGAAGACGGCGGGGGTCCCGCAGAGGCTGCAGCGCGGCGCCTTCAGATCGCGGGCCTCGAGCCGTCGCCCGCAGTTGTCGCACTCATCCCCCCGCGCCTCCTCGAATCCGCAATTCGGGCACGTGCCGAGGAGGTAGCGGTCGGGGAGGAAGCGCGCATGCTTCGGGCAGTACGCGTTCTCCTCGGTCCGGCGGTGGACGTGCCCGTTCTCGAGGAGCCTCAGGAACAGCTCCTGGACCGTCCTCTCGTGCACGAGCGTGTGGGTGTCCGTGAAGAGGTCGAACGTGAACCCGAGCCGCTCGAACGCCTCCTTGTTCACCGCATGGAAGCGGCGCGCGATCTGCTCGGGTGTGGCCCCCTCGCTCTCCGCCCGAACGAGCGTCGGGGTCCCGTGCATGTCCGATCCGGACACCATGAGGACCTCGTGGCCGCGAAGCCGGTGGTACCGGGCGAACGCGTCGCCGGGAAGGTAGGCACCGGCGAGGTGCCCGACGTGGAAGGGGCCGTTCGCGTACGGCCACGCGATGCCCACGAAGATTCGCTCCACGGCGCGCTCCAGCGGTCTGAGCGGACAGGAAGCTTAGAACGTTCGCCGTCGCGGGATTCCTGGCTGCTTCGCGGCCCGTCCTCGCTCGACAGGGTCGTCGAGCGTTCCAGGGGGTCGCGGCATACTCTTTGTACGGGTCCGGCATAGGGCAGGATCTGAACCTCGATGCGGCTCTTCGGATCCCGAAAGGCGGAAGCCCCTCCGGTCGCACGGGAGCCGGAGCCCGCGGCGGATCCTTCGGGGGACCGGCGGTTCGACAAGAAGATCGATATTTACCCCGCGACCGTGAAGCTCCTGTGGCACTACTTCAATCCCTCCGATCTCGGCAAGGAGGAGGGGACGCCGAAGGAGCTCCCCGGGCCCGTCGCGGACTCGGCTGCCGATGGGGTGGCGGAGCTCGAGAAGATCGGGCTCGTGGAGACGGTCCCCCGGTTCGGCGACTTCGGGATCACGGCGAAGCTAACCTCCCTAGGCCTGCAGGTGATGGCGGACCAGACTGAGCCGGGGCGCCTCGCTCCCGTCCGTATCACCAATCCGACGACGCGCGCGAGCACGATCTACGCCGAGATCCACCTCGGGTACTAGCTCGGTTGTCGCCACGAAGCGGAGGCCTGCCCTCCCACCTCACGCAGTTTCCACCGGCGTAGCGCCGCGCCACCCCCCACCGTTTATCCCGGGCCGGTTCTCGCATCCCGATGGATTCCGAGGGCCCGATGGGGCGGCCGAACGTTCCGGAAGCGGACCGGCTCGTTGGGGTCAAGCGCCCGGTCCTGGCGCACGGGTACGTCGTCCTCGTCGACTACATGGGGAGCGACGCGGCCATCGTCCAGGCGGCGCGCGTTTCCTACGGTCAGGGCACCAAGAGCATCCGGGATGACCGGGGCCTCATTCGGTACCTGATGCGTCATCGGCACACGACACCGTTCGAGATGG
>JAKIWU010000101.1 GCA_022749905.1 Thermoplasmata archaeon | reverse complement strand
GCCGCTACTCTTCTCGTGCGCTTTGGGCGCAAATAGCAGCCTGCGGGAGGAGCCACGACCCGCCGCGAGGGACCGTGAGGGATTGATGTAGGGTGGAAGGTGCGCCGTCGTCGAGCCGGCGGAAGTCACATAGCATCGTTCGCCGGCGCGGCCCGGCGGAAATAGCACGGCCCCGGTCGGACCGCATGGTGGTTGCGGTGATGGCGTGGCGTGCGAACGCACCGTATCTCGGACGACTCGGGGGCCCGCTCCTCGTCGGACTTCTCGCCTTGGTTCTCTCGATTCCGGTGGCAGCGGCTTCGGCCGGCTCCGGTCCCGCGCAACCACGGGTAATCCCCGCCACGGCCGCAGGAGAACACCTCCCCGGGCGCACCGATACGGGTCCCGCGCCAGCCGTGCTCCGGGACGCGCAGGGTCCCCACGGCACGACCTTCGGCTTCTCGGTGAGCATCCTCCTACCAGGGTCCTCCGTCGATCCCAGTCGACCGTTCAACCTGAGCGCGCTTCCCTTGGGAGGCCTCCTCCCCTACCGGTTCTCCTGGGTCGATTCGCTCGGCGCGACCGGCTCGGGTGCCTCCGTCGCCTTCGACGCGCCGGCTTCCGGAGAGCTCGAGATCGGTCTCCGCGCGTTCGATGGCCTCAACGATTCTGCGACGGCGAACGCGACCGTGGGGATCGGGGACGCCCCCTCGCTCTCCCTCTCCGCCGGTCTACCCGCGACGGACGTCGGTCGCCCGATCCCGATCACCATCGGGGTGGCCGGGAGCTTTCCCCCCTTCTCCCTCGCGTGGCAACCCTTGCCAGGGAGCCCCTCGGGGAGTTCGATCCTTCCCGAGCCAGGGACGATCGATGTCGCGGCGATGGCCAGTGTTCCCGGGTATCAGTGGTTCCGTGCGACCGTTTCGGATCGGTACGGGGCGACGGCGCAGATTCAGGCGGTCGTCGCCGCCATCCACGCGCTGCCCACCCTCTTTCTCACGGCCACCCGGGGCGAGGTCGATGCCGGCGCTTCGGCCTACCTCGCCGGCCTCGTCTCCGATGGCACGCCACCCTTCGAATGGGCCGCGGCGACGAGCCTGCCGGCCCTCAACGTCACGGGCGCAACGGGCCGCGTTGGTGCCTCCGAGCCGATCGACTGGTCCGGTCGGTTCCTTTCCGAGGGGAATGCGACCGTCCGCTTCGAGGTGCACGACGCCGCCGGAGTTCCCTTGACGGCGAACGAGACCATCCGCGTCTTCCCCGCCCTCTCCGTCGCCCTCGCGATCCCCACCGACGACCCGTCGGCCCTCGCCCCCCTGAACCTCAGCGTCGACCTCGGTGGAGGCGTGGCTCCGTACTACTACTCCCTCGCGCTTTCCGACGGAGAGGCTGTGAAAGGGGTCGAACGCTCCGCGGGCCCGTTCGACTGGATCGCGAGCCCGCGGAGCCCGGGCTACCTCGTCATCCGACTGGCCGTGACGGACGCGTTGGAAGGAAGCTCGACCAGCGTCGAGACGATCTCGATCGGCGCAGCAACGGCCGCAGCCTCGGCGGCTCCCCACCCGCCCGAAGCTCCCGCGGATCCCGCCCGAATCTCCAACGGAGGCTCCTCGGCATCCTGGGGCTCGATCGCCGGCCTTGCCTCGTCCCTCGGTGTAGCGGCGATTGCAACTGCAGTGGGCATCGTTGTGGTTCGGCGGTACCTCTTGAATCGTCGTCGACCCGCGACCGTTGTTCCGCGCGTCGATGAGGTTCTCGAGCGTCTGCTCGAAGGCTCCGGAGGGATCGAGCGCGCCGTTCTGACCCTCCTCACGCAAGACGAAGGGATCGGTGCGCCCGAGACGGACGCAGCGATCCGGCGGCTCAACGCCGCCGGTAAACTCCGGATCGAGGCGGTGACGGACGGAAGCGAGATGCTCCATTGGAATCCCCCGGCGGGCTCGGTCACCCCGGAGAGGGAGCCGGCATGATCCGCGGGTTCGGCACCGCGATTCTTGCCCTCGCCCTGGCTCTCGTCCTGGTTCATGGAGAGGGCGTCTCAAGCTCCCCCGCTCCCCTCACCGATCTCACGCCGGGGCTGACGGGTTCAGGGCTCGCACCCTCCGTTCCCACAGACAATGGGACGGCCGTGGGGAACTTTTCCCACGCCCTCGAGCGGATCGTTGCCCTCGTCGCAGCTGCGGGCAGTGCGATCCTCGCAATCGCCTGGGCCCGCGTGGCGCTCAGCTGGTTCTCGAACGACGTGACGAAGAAGATCCAGGCCAAGGACCGGGCGCGCGACGCCCTCGTCGGCACGGTCGTCCTGGCGGCCGCCCTGAGCGGTCTCGTCTGGGGTCTCGCGCAATGGATCCTGACCGGCGCGTGAGGGGCCTCCCGTGTCGAATCCCCTCGCGCCGGCGATCCAGGCGTTCCTCTTCGCGCTCTTCGCGGCCCTCACGACGATCCTGCAGACGATCACCGGCCCGACCTACGAAGGACTCGTGGTGCCGGAACTCTCGCCCCGCTCGCTCTATCCGCCGGTCACCGGCGGGAGTGGTTCGTTCCTCTCCGAGGCGAGCCGGTTCTCCGAGTACCTCGTCCTCCACCTGGTCGATCCCGCCATCGTCCTCGTCGTCGTCGCGATCGGGCTCCTCTACCTGACGCGGTCGTTCCTCGGACGGGAGACGGCCCGCCTCGAGGGGATCCTCCCGCGGCTCGTGGTCTACGTTGTCCTCGCGAACATCGCGGTACCTGTAGGAGGTGCCCTCCTCGATCTCGCCGGATCGATCTATCCGACCATCGCGGGGTTCGACGGGGGGGCTTGGCAGATCTGGGCGAATCTCGCAGGTCCCGGCGCGATCGGATTCAGCTGGGACAACGGCGCGCTTGCGTTCATTGTCTCGTTCGCCCTCTTCAGCCTCGTCCTTCTCCTTGCGGCCGCGATCGCGATGCGGGACGCCCTCATCGGGGTCTTGCTCGTCCTCCTGCCGGCGTTCACGCTCGCCGGCACGATCCCGGCCCTGCGGCCGCTCGCACGGCGCGCGTGGCTCCTGTTCGGGGAGGCGGCGTTCCTGCCGTGCGTGATGGTCGTTCCCCTCGAGCTCGCGGTCGGGAGTCCTTCGGTCCTCTTCCTCCTCGGATACCTCACCATCTCCCTGGGTTCGCCCGCGCTCCTCTCCTCCGCCGGTTCGCATCTCAGCCAGCTCGGATTCCCTGGCGCCGGGAGCGCCATCGGTGGGGGCCTCCAGAGGGGGCTTGGATTCGCCTCGCTCGGCGCCTCGAGCTATGCGAGGCCGTTCACCGACGCACGAACCGCCACGCGAGCGACGGGCGTCCGTGGTGCAATCGGCGCGGTCGGGAGGACCCCATTTCCCCTCACCCTCCCGATCGCCGCCGGTGAGCTGCTCGGTCGCGGTGGGAGCCATCTCCTCCGGCATCTGAGGCCCGCGAGCCCCGGTGCTCCGAGCGGTGGCCATCGCCTCGACGATCCAGCGTTCCGGAACTTCCGACAGAATCGGACGGGCCGTTGAGCGACCCTGCGCGCCCGCTCGACATCCCGCTCCCCAAGCGCCTCGACCGGAGGATGCGGCTCGGCCCGTTCCCCTCCGCCCGCGACGCCCTCAAGTTCGCCGCCTATGCGGCCATCGGGACCACGGTGCTCCCCATCGGGGGGGCGGCCGCATGGCTTCCGTTCCTCGTTGCCGGATTTCTGCTCGCGACGTACCGACCGGACGGAAAGGGGCTCGATGAGCGCGCGGCGGACTACCTTCGCTGGCAGCGGCGCAAGAGATTCGGGCGGATCGATCCGGGAGCCCCGGATGCGCGATCCCCCCGCAGCGAGGCGGGCGCGCGGGACGGGCGAGTTGCCGCGGAGATCTTCGAGGTGGGTGGCTTGCCCCTGCGGTTCCTGCCACCGAGGGACGCCCGAGAGCTCTTCGAGGCGTATCGCGCCCTGCTCCGTTCTCTTGCGGAAGACGTCTACCTTGACGCCTCGACCGTCCCGATCCCTGCGACGCCGTTCCGACTGCCCACCCTACAGCGGCTCGGAGCTGAGGAGGCCGGCGCGCGGGCGGGCTACGCGGAGCTCCTCTCCCTTCTCCTTCGTCGCCGGCGACGCCGTCGCGTCCGGATCGCGTTGCTGCGTCCTCCAGGCACGTCGGGAGGCCCACCGGAGGTCGACGATCGGTCGACCGATCTCCGCGCGCGCCTCGGCTCCTTCGGGCTCGATCCGATCCGCCTCGCAGGTGTGGAGCTCCGTCGCGCCCTATCGGACTTCGGTTGGAACGCAGGAGGTCTCCGGTGAAGCTCTCGCTCCCTCCGGTGGAGGACGTCGACCCCGTCCGAAGCGCCGGCGTTCTCGCCCCCATCGTCGGGCTTGCATCGGCCGCCTGGCCGTTCTTCCTCGGACTTACGGTTGCTCTCGTGGCCCTCGCCACGGTCGGATGGATGGTCCGGATCCATCCTCAGAGCCGTACCCGTGCGCTTGGCCGATCCCGCTGCGCGCTCTTGCTGGGGGCGATCGTGGCGGGAGCGGCGTTCTTCGTGCTGGCGCCTCCGGCGCTCTCCCTCCTTCGAGGCGCCGTGCTCGGGGTTCCCGCCATCGGACTCGCGCTCACGGCCGGTCGGCGGCCGGCATTCGAGGACAGACCGTGAGAAAGCGCCATGCGCCCGAGGGCCCCGAGTGGGTCGCCCGTCCTTCCGGGTTCGAGCTCCCTGTCCTGCTTGCCGAGCTTCCGAAGGAGGTGCCGTTCGGGTTCCTCGGGCGGATTCTACCGACTACGGAGGACCTCGCGCTCCGGATGCAGATCCATCGGATCGAGCGCTCCCGTTCCCTCGCGCTCGTCGAAGGAGCGGGCGCCGTCGCGCAGGCAGAACTTTCGGAGGGTCGTCCCGGCGAAGGGGTCCGGACCGCCGAGCTCGAGCTCGAGGCAGGGAGCGCGCAGGAGCTCGCAGCCCGCCTCGCTGCGGGCGAGCAGGACCTCTTCAAGGTCGGTCTCACCCTCCGTGTCCGCGCACCGACCCGCTCGCGCGCGGAGCGAATGCGGGCGGAACTCCTCGGACGACTTCGCACCTTCGGTTTCCGCCCGAGGGTGCCGGTCTACGAAACGGCGGAGGTCCTCGCTCCT
>JAKIWU010000100.1 GCA_022749905.1 Thermoplasmata archaeon | reverse complement strand
GATCGTGAGGTTCGGAGATGCGGTTCATCGGGAGCGCCTTCAGGCGGATGCGCCGGCCGGCAAAGGCGGGATTGAAATCGACCCGCACGCGCGCCGCCGTGAGCGTCGAGACCCGGCCCCGACGGCCCTCGATGGTGAGCATCGTGCCGACGTTGAGTTCGGCGTCCTCTCGCCGCATCTCGGGCAGGCGTTGGATCTGGTGCATCGAGAACAGCTCGATGAGCTTCGGGTCGCGTTCCCCGAACGCTTCCCCGGGAGGGAACTCCTTCTCGACCTCGACACCGATCTTGGCCCCGAGGAGCCAATTTTCAATACCGCCGGGGAAATAGTCGCCCCCCACGAGGTGCGCGTGGGGCTGGATCGTCTTCCCCTCGCCAATCGGGATGTTCGCCTTCTGTGCGGCCTCCTCTCGTGTGGTGTCGATGAGTTCCGCCTTCTCCCCGCCCTCGGCCCACATCTCGTAATCGAGGAGGACAAACTCTCCGGCTTTCAGCGGGACTGGGTCGTCCGAGGTCTTCGACGGCATCGGGGCGCCGTACGCCCTCGGACCTTAACGGTTTGCCGCACGGCGACCCCGAAGCTACGGTGAGCTCGGGGGTGGGGCCGCCGGGGGAGTTGCGACGCCCCGCCTCGGACGGCGCTCTCCCGACCAACCGTACGCGAAAAGTCCTTGCAATGCGCCGACAAGGGTGGCCCACCTGCGAGGAATCTCGAGGACCGCGTAGCGGAGACCGGGGTAGCGCGCGTCGAGTGAACGTCCCCAGATGCTCAGTCCGGCCGCAAGCGCCCCGAGTCCGATCACGCCGGCAAGCGTCGTGGCTGTTCCGAGCCACGCCGCCCCCGGTATGAGCAGGAGGAGGAGGCCGGCGACGATGAGGACGGGAAGGAGGACGTACGGTGCGAGCCGCAGTCCGCTCGCCTCGTAGCTGCTCCCGACCCGGCGCCAGACGACGAAGCCGCCCCGCGCATAGATCCGCTGCTTGCGAAGGAGTCGGCGAAGGTCGAGGTCGCTGAAGTCGTGGTGGACCCAAGCGTCGGGGGTGTAGACGCCTTTCCATCCGGCCGAGAGCGCGCGGAAGGCGAACTCCTGATCCTCGCTCGCGGCCCTCGGATCGAGGGTCACATCGAGAGGGCCAAGCTCGCGGAAGAGCCGCAGGCGCCAGCCTGAGTTGCCCATGGGCAGCGACTGGGGGTGGCCCGGAGCGATTCGGTCGTACAGCCGACGGAGTAAGCCGTCGTAGTAGCGGGCGCCCACGCTCCGTACGGACCCCGGGAGGCCCGGCGTCGGACCGCCTGTGAACCCGACCGAGGGTTCGGAGAACGGGCGCAGGAGGGCGGCGAGCCACCCAGGCGGAGCTACCTCATCCGCGTCGAGGAACGCCACAAATTCGCCGGTGGCAACAGCGAGCGCGGCGTTCCGGCTCTCCGTGATGGTGCCGGGCGCGGCGAGGTGAACGACCCGCGCGTCGCGCGCATGGAATCGCTCCGCGATCGTCCGGACGACGTCGTCGTTCCCCCCGTCGTCGACGAGGATCTCGTCCGGGGGGCGATCCTGATCGAGGAGGCTCGCGATCGTCCTCTCGACGCGAGGGTCGCGGAGCACGGTCACGATGACGGTGACCCGACCCGGGATCCCGGCGGGCGCCGGCGGGCCCCCGGGCCTAGGCGACGCGGGCACCGGCGAGCTCTCGGACCGTCATCTCGACCGCTTCGCGGCTCGTTCGCGCCGACGACCAGCCGAGTCGTCGAAGCTTCTCGACGCTGAGCCATTGCTTCGGAATGTCCCCGGTCCATCCTTGGGTGCCTCCGGAGTACTCGATGCGGGCGCGGCCACCATGCGCGGCGACGACGATCTCCGCGATCTCGCGGACGCTCACCTGGTCCGGTGAGCCGAGATTGTACACATTGACCGTTTCCGATGCGGTCTTCCCGACGAACCGCATGGCGGCGACACAATCCTCGACCCGGAGGTAGCTCTTCGCCTGCCGACCATCGCCGAGGACGGGGAGTCGCGTTGGATCCTTGCGGAGCTTGTCGAACAGATCGACGAGGATGCCGTGCGTCATCCCCGGCCCGATGACGTTCGCGAGCCGGAAGATGTACGCCTGCATGCCATAGGAGTGGGCGAACGCGGAAAGGAGGGCCTCGGAGGCGAGCTTCGAGGCACCGTACTGGGATTGCGGAAGCAGGGGCCCGTACTCTTCGGGAGTCGGGAACGTGGTCGGCAGTCCGTAGATCACGCTCGACGAGGTGAACAGGACCCTGCCCACATCGAAGCGACGCGCGGCCTCGAGGACGCGGAAGGTCGCGACCGTCCCCCGTTCGAGATCGATCGAGGGATTCTCGGTACCGAGGCGGATGTCGGGATTCGCGGCAAGATGCCAGACCGCGCTCGCACCTTCGAAGTCCGGGAGGATCTCGTCGAGATTTCGAACGTCGGCGACGCGCAGCGTGACGCCGGAGGTGCCGAGAACCGCGGTGAGAGACTCCTTGCGGCCCGAAGAAAGGTTGTCGAGGACCCGGACCGGCGTGCCGTCGTGAACGAGGCTTCGGACGAGGGTCGATCCGATCGCGCCCGCCCCTCCGGTGACGACGACGGGGCCGCCGTCCGCGCGGCCGGGCATCGGGCGCGGCCACTCAGGGAAGCGTATATAAGAGGGAAGGCCGCTTTCCTCCGCTACCGAGGCCCCGGCGGTGCGCATGGACACGTACGTACCTCGGAGATTCGCTCCGAGACGCATCCGCCTCCCGAGCCCCAACGGCGCGGGGGCTTCTCGCGCAACCCCGAACGAGCACCGCGAGGGGTGACGTGCCCGAACATCCGGCGCCCGAACGCGAAAGCCCCGGACGCCTGGAGACGGCCGTGCTCCTCCACTTGCTGACGTATCGCGGGAACCAGGTCCGGTTCGAAGCCGATCAACGAACGACGGAGTTCGGGATCCTCCGTGCGTTCCCCACCGAGGATGCGACCGAGGTGAAGTACGTGCTCCGGCGGCTCGAACTCAGTCGCTACGTCTATCGGCGGATCCAGTACGTCATCGGCTATTCCGAGCCGAAGCCTGTGTTCGCCCTCACCCCGAGCGGCCATCGCCTGGCGCTCGATCTGGGCGCCCCCACGGCGACCGCCGCCCCCGACCACGCCGGCCGCCCCGCCGGCCGGAACGGACGCCGCGCCCCGAAGTCGGCACTCGTGGGCGAGGCCGTGGTCTCGCCTCGGTGACCGCGCCCGCGCGCTTGCCCCCCGAGGGAATCGGGGTTCGCTTGCGCCCGGTTGGGGCCGAGGACCTTCTGCGGATCCACGATTGGTACAACGATCCCGAGCTCGTCGCGCCGTTCGACCGGTTCACCACGGAGACGTTCGAGGAGTTCCGCGAGTCGATCGAAACGGCCGCGCAGGATTCGCGCTCTCTCGCGCCGCGGTTCGCGGTGGAGCGGATCGCGGATCACGCGCTCGTGGGCGTCGTGGGCTACTATGAGCCCCACCCCGTGCTCGAGACGACCGAGGTGTGGTACCTCATCGGGGACACCACCGCCCGGGGCCAGGGATTCGGGCGGGAGGCCGTGGCATCGCTCGTCGCGTACGTGTTTCAGGTGCGATCGCACGAACGCGTCGGCGCGAGCTCGGACGTCGCGAACGGGGCGTCGAGCCGTCTCCTCGAGTCGCTCGGGTTCCGTCTTGAGGGCACGCTGCGCCAGGCGCTCTTCCATCACTCGGGGTGGCACGACGTGCTCGTCTACGGCGTGACCCGTTCGGAGTGGGACGAGCGCGGCCGCAAGAAGAGCTCCACACGCGGTCCCCCTCCGCCTGCCGGAGCCTCGCGCTGAGCGAGCTCGATCTCACCGATTTCCGCGGTGCTCGCCACGTGCGTTCCTCCGCACGGGCACCGGTCGCTCCCCTCGATGTCGATAATCCGCACCGGGTCAACGTGCGCGGGGATGGGGGCGACCCCAGCGCGGGGGGCCGGGTGCGCGACCCACTCCGTACGCGGGACGAACGTGATCGCGACGCGCCGGGATCCCCGGATCTCCGCACGGACCGCCTCCGCGATCTCGTTCCATTCGATCGCACCCGTACCGGTCGATTCGAGATCGAGAACGGCGGACTCCACGCCGATGACCGCGGCGAGCGTGCGCAGGTGCAATCGGGTGAAGATGATCCCGCTCGCGAGGTGCTGCACGGTGTGGAGCCGCATCAGGCGGTGACGCCGGTCCCAGTCGATCTCCCCGAGAATCTCGGCTCCGATCGCGAGCGGAGCGCCGGTCGGGGGCGTTGCGCGGCCGAGTCGGTGTAGGATCGTCGAGCCTGTCCTCCGGACGTCGAGCACCGGAACGCGCGTGCCGTCGGACCCCACGAGCGATCCACGGTCGGACGGTTGCCCGCCCCCCTCGGGGTAGAAGTAGGTCCGGTCGAGGACGACGGCGCCCGGAGGACGCGCCACGACGCGCGCTCGGAACGAGCGAACGTACGCCGAGGCGCTGTCGGCGAGGTACGAGGCTTCGGTCATCGCGTCAGACGCTCCGGAAGGGCGCGGCCCGTCGGCCCGGAGCGGTCCTGCGAGCCCTCATCGCTCTCGTCGACGGCTGGGACCCGACACCTATTTAGAGGGGAGGCGGGTGGAGCGCCGCGCGAGGTTTTCGATGTTCAAGGCTCGCATCCGGATGGAGATTCTTCGCGAGCTCGTCGAGGTCATCGCCACGCTCGTGCCCGAGGTCAAGCTCTCGATTTCGAAGGACGGAATCTCGGTGAAGGCCGTCGATCCGTCCCACGTGGCGATGCTCGTGCTCAACCTGAACACCGGCGCCTTCGAGGAGTTCACCGGTGAACCGACGGAGCTCGGGGTGGACATCGAGAAGTTCAAGGAGATCCTCCGCCTCTCGAAGCCCGGCGACGTCATCGACCTTCAATTTGACGGCGGCAAGAACCGCCTCGTGGTCCGTGTCGGGAAGGTCACCCGCCACATGTCCGTGATCGACCCTGCAGGGATCGCCGACCCGAAGGTACCGAACGTGAGCCCCCCGGGGACCGCTGTGGTGAGGATGGACGAGCTCCGCCAGGGGATCCGGGGGACCGAGAGCATCTCCGATCACGTCACGATCTCGCTCGATGCGGAAGGGTTCACGATGTTCTCCGAAGGCGAGACGGACCGCGTCGACATGCACCTCGCGAGGGAGGGGCTGAAGCGGCTCGAGGTGAAGGAGACGGTGAAGAGCATGTACCCTCTCGATTTCTTCTCGAACATGGTGAAGTCGATCACGACGAGTTCCGAGGTGACGCTGCACG
>JAKIWU010000010.1 GCA_022749905.1 Thermoplasmata archaeon | reverse complement strand
CTCGGGGCAGCGGGAGCGTGGGCCCTTGCCGGCGGCGCGCTCGGAGCCTACACCTCCGGGAAGTTCACGTTCCAATGGGGGTCCGTACCGGGGGATCGACTCGCACGGGTGACCGGCAACCTCTACGTCTTCCCTGGAGTTTCGGGGGCGGTCGGCGCGCTCGTCGTCGGGACCCTCGCGGTCTCGCTGTCCGGAACCATGCTCGCGTTGCTGAGCGCTGCTGTCCTTGCGGTCGCGGTAGTGTTGGCTCTCCTTCTCCCCGCCGTCCGCAGGTTCGCGTTCTGAAGTCCCTACCGACGAGGAAGGGCTTCCCGCTCGCCCTCTCGTCCCTCCCCGAGAACGCCTCCAACGGTGGCGGCGAATCGCGAGCCGTCCGGTTTCTCGAGGCTCCAGCGCCTCGTCGCTACCCCGTCGCGGGGAGCGCGCGGTCGATGAGATCCTTCCAAGCCTGCTCCGTACCGGAGAGAGAGCCCGGAACTCCGGTCAAGAGGTGGGCGACCTTTCCGGACGGTCGAACGAGGAAGACCTGCGGGATGAGGTAATCCGTGGACCAGTCGCCGTACGCGCGAACCAGCTCGTCCGCCTGAAGCTCCTCGTCCCGGCGATCGATGTCGAGGAGTTGGAGGGGGACCCCAAGTTTGGCGGCGAGACGGGGTGCCGCCTCTGTGGAGATCGGCACACAGTGCGGGCACCAGCGAGCGTAGACGAGGATCAAGCGGGGCCCGGAATCCTCGACCATCGACCCTCCCGTTCACCGGTATGTACGCCGGACCGACGTTAGACGTCGCCGGTCCGTGCGTTTCTTGATATGGAGGTGCGCCGTTCCTGCGGAGATGCGCCGCGCCCGTCGGGCAGCCCGCCGCGGCGCGGTCCAGCACCGTACGACCCGGGTTCGGACCCGCGCGGATTCCGCGGCCTCCCCTGCTGTGCCCGAGATCGCACCGTCCTACCTGCCCCCTCAGCCGACCGCGCACGCGATCTGCCGCCGCTGCGGTCGCATCCTCCGGGTCTCGATCGCGGAAGCTGAGGTCGCCACGCTCCAATCGTTCGTCGACCGCCGCCCCGCCGGCTGGACCGTGGAGGGGATGTCGTTCTCGTTCACGGGGATGTGCCCCCAGTGCCGTTCAGGCGCGACCGATAGGGGCGAATCCGGCGCCGGTCCGTGATGGGTTCTCCCCCCTCGTGACCGCGTACTTCGTGGCCCCGCGCGTGGCGTCGGGCCCGGGAGCCATCGAGCAGTTGAGCGCGCTCGGGGCTCACCGAGCCGCCCTTGTGGTCGACGCTGGCATCGCGGCGGACGGTCGCGATCGACGCCTCTCGGAGGAGCTCGCGAAGGCCGAGGCCGTGACGGAGACCTTTGCGGTCTCGGGTCGAACCCCCACCGTAGCGGAGGTCGATGCGTTGGGTAGGAAGGTCGCGGCGTTCGGCCCGGATTGGATCATCGCGCTCGGAGGTGGTGGGACGATCGACGCGGCGAAGGCGGCTTGGATCCGCTATGCGCAGCGCGAGCTCGAGCTTGAGTCCATCACGCCTCTCGTCGAGCTGCGCCTGCGCAGTGTGGCGAGCTTTGTCGCCGTTCCGACGACGAGCGGGAGCGGCTCCGATGCGGCATGGACCGCGATCCTGCGGTCCTCGGACGGAGCCCCGATCGAGGTCGCTTCCCGCGAGCTCGTTCCGGATTGGTCCCTCCTCGATCCGTCCTTCCCGGCGACCATGCCGCCCCTCGTGACGGTAGACACGGCTGCGGAAGCGGTGGGGAACGCGCTGGAGGCGGTCGGATCGGAGTGGTCCAACCCGTGGTCCGATGCGCTCGCCCGGGACGCGCTCGCGACCTTCGCGATCACGCTCCCCACGCTCCACAAGCACCCCGAAGATCTGGCCGCGCGCGAGGCGATCCACCACGCTGCCACGATGGCCGGACTCGCTGCCTCGAACGCACAACGCGGCGCAGCCCATGCTCTTGCACTCGCCCTCGGCCCCGAGGTCGCTCTTTCGCACGGGCGCCTGCTCGGCGTGCTGCTCCCGTACGTCGCCGAGTTCAACTACCCGTCCGCCCGCGAGAAGTACGAGACGCTCTCCAGGGTGCTGGCCCCGGGAGCCGGGCGGGATCGCTCCGCCATCGCCGAGAAGCTTCGGGCGTTGTGGCTGCCCTGGGGGATGCCGACGACGCTCGCCGAGGCGGGCGTCCCGGGGGACGTCCTCGGACCCCGTCGGGCCACCGTCGTTGCCCGTGCGCGCGCCTCGACCGCGACCGCAGGGAACCCTCGCGTCCCGTCCGCGGCGGAGTACGAACGCCTACTCGCTCGCGCGTACGAGGGCGGGTCCGTCACCTTCTGAGAGTGTGCGGGGGCCGCGATTCGTCGAGATTCGGGCATCTATATAGTTCCGTGACAAATGCGCCGGTGGAGCGCGAGAACCGAGCCGAGAGGGGTGAGACTAGGGCGTCTGACTTTCGGCCGACGCACGCCCTTCGACAGCGTGGTTGATCGCGATCTCCGCCAAGTCCGCCGCGTAGAGAGCGCTCCGTTCGACGCTCTCGAGGACGTAGGCGAGAGAGACCGCGAGGCGCCCCCGCTTCGAGGACAGCTCCCGGAGGATCTTCTCGCGTTCGCGCGCGACCCGCTCGGCGGAGTCGATCACCACATTGGCGCGTTCGATATCCTTCGTCTCGAGGGCGTCGAGGGCCTCGGAGAGGCCCGAAGCGGCGGTCGCCTGGAGGTGCTCGAGTTCGACGACGAGCGCTCCCGGGGGCTCCTCCTTCCCGAGCATCGAGACGGTCCCGGCGATCCGGACCGCGTGGTCCGCGATCCGCTCCAGCGCACGGGAAGCGAGGAGGTAGGTCGCGCACTCCGGAAGCGTGAGCCCGAGCGAGCCCAGCATCCGCGCGTCGCGCAGCGCGGTGGTAATCTGCTTCTGGACGAACCAGTGGAGGCGGTCGACCTCCCAGTCCCGTTCGATCACGTCGCGCGCGATCGAGGCGTCGCTTCCGCGAAACGCCGCCATCGCGTCCGTATGCATGGCCGCCACCATCTGGTGCATGCGCCGGATCACCGACGGGATCGGCAGCGGATTCGAGCCGACCACATCCTGAAGGACGACGGAATCCGCCGTCTCCTCGAGGATCTCCGGACCGATCATCCTCTGCGCGAACCCCCGGATGACGCTCCGCGTACGGGCGCTCATCCGACCGTTGGTCCGCAGCTCGAGGAGCGGCGCGCCGGCGATGTACTCGGAGACGAGGAGTCGGAAGAGGTGAGGTTCTGCCGCTTCGTTCGTGACCGTGATCGTCCGGCGTGCCGCCTCGGCGCGGGGGGCCTCGTCGGGGTAGACCGTCAGCGAGCCGTCCGGTCGAGGGGTGAAGAGCAGGACGTCTCCCGCGCCGAGATGGCGACCCACGACCCAACTCTTCGGGAGCGAGACGATGAACGTGGATCCGCCCGTCTTCTGGATCCGGCGACCGTGAAACCCACCGGTAGTGCGCATTGAGGGAGACGGGGACGTCTACTGATACTATATAGTATCGGCTTCCGACATGGGAAATTCACACCCGTGCGGACTTGCGCCGCCGGTTCGCCTACGCCAGGGTGAGTACCGCAGTCGTTCGGACCGTGTCGAACCCGACGTCTATAAGGTTTCATCATCGTGGCGTGTCGTGCATCCGGGCCGAGCCCTCGTTGTGAAACCCCTCGAGACGACTGCGCGCGCCGCCGTCGCTCGGCAGGTTGCCGTGATCGACGTCGGGTCGAACACGGCACGCCTTGTCATTTTCGACGCGTCCGAGGCGGGATGCGTGCGCGCCGCGTTCGAGCAGAAAGAGTCGCCGCGGCTCGGCTTCGGCACGGACGCCGAGGGCAACCTGAGCCACGACGCGATGGAGCGCGGGCACGTCGCCCTGGAGCGGTTCGCCCAGACGACCCACCGGTTTGGGGACGTTCGCACGGTCGGCGTGACGACGAGCGCGGTCCGCGACGCACCGAATGGCCCAAGCTTCGTCGACCGGATCCGGAAGGAGAGCGGGATCTCGCTTCGGGTCCTGAGCGGGACGGAGGAGGCGCGGTATGCCTACCTCGGGGTCGCGAGCGCCTGGGAGCTCGGTACGGACCTCGTCTGCGACCTCGGGGGCGGCTCCCTCCAGGTCGCTTCCGTCCGCGAGGGTCGCCTCGAAACCTCGGTGAGCCTTCCGCTCGGCGCCCTTCGGCTCGCGCAGAAGTTCTTCGAGCACGATCCCCCGAAGGATCGGGAGATCGACGCCCTGCGGGACGAGGTCCGTCGCACGCTCGAGGCGACGATGGAGGCGTTCCCGAAGGCGAAATGGAGACTGTTCGGGGTGGGCGGGACCGTCCGCAGCCTCGCGAAGGTCGCAATCGGCCTGCGGGACTACCCGATCCCGAGAGTGCATGGCTACCCGCTGCGCGCCCACGACCTCGAGGCTCTCGAGGAACTGCTCACCGAGATGCCCGCCGAACACCGGGGGGAAATCCCCGGCATCGGGAACGACCGCAAGGACGTGATCATCTCGGGGCTGGTCGTCTTCGACGAGCTCCTGCGCGCGACCGGTGCGGGAATGATCACGGTCAGCAGCACGGGGATCCGGGAAGGACTCGCGCTCGAGGAGATCCACGCCGAGCTCCCCGCTTCCGCGGAGGAACTCGCCCACCGCTCCGTCCGGTCCGCCGGTGAGGCGCTCGAGTTCTCGGTCCCCCACGGCGAGGCGGTGGAAGCGCTGGCCCGGCAGCTCTTTAGCCTCCTCGCGGAACGGATGCGTTGGGAGGCCGGGGAAGGTCTCGCCCTTTCGGTGGCGGCATGGATGCACGACTCGGGGACGGCGATCGACCTCTGGAAGCACGCCCGGCACTCCGCCTACCTCATCCGGAATGTTCCGCTCTGGGGGCTCGCGCAGCGCGAGGTCCTCCTCGCCTCGATGGCCGCGTACCTCCACGAGGGGGACGAAGCGCCCTCGGCGTGGCGGAAGGAGTTCCTTCCCATCCTCAAGGACTCCGATCTCGAGACCGCGCGCAAGCTCGGAACGATCGTCTTCGCCGCGGAGGTGCTCGGCGGCGTCCCCGCCAAGCTCACCTTGCCGAAGGAGTCGACGACCCTCACGATCGCGCTCGACGGGAATGGGCCCAACACCCCGACGGCGAAGGCGCTCGACCGGATCCGCAAGCCGCTCCGGCGCGAGTTCGGCCTCGAGGTGAGGCTCCGTGATTCCTGAACCCCCTTCCCCAGCTCACGGCTATCCGGGCCGGCTCCTCGTCTTCGAAGGTCTCGATGGCTCGGGGAAGTCGACCCAGGCCCGCCTCCTGGGGAAATGGCTCCAGTCCCGGGACTACCGGGTCTTCTTCACCGAGTGGAACTCCTCCGATCTCACCTCGGAGGTCATCCGTCGAGGGAAGAAGAAGGGCCTTCTCACGCCGACGACCTTCTCGCTCCTGCACGCCACCGACTTCGCCGACCGGTTCGAACGGCATATCCTCCCGCCGCTCCGTGCGGGCTATGTGGTGATCTGCGACCGGTACGCGTACACCGCGTTCGTGCGCGACGCCGCCCGCGGCTGCGACCCGAAGTGGGTCCGCAACATCTACAGCTTCGCCCCGAAGCCGGACCGCGTGTTCTACTTCCAGGTGCCGGTCCAGGTCACGCTCGAGCGCAAGCTCGCCTCCCGGCTCAAGATCTCCTACTACGAGGCCGGGATGGACCTCGGCCTTTCCGACGACGTGGTCGAGAGCTACCAGAAGTTCCAGGGACGCCTCCGCAAGCAGTACGATCTCCTGGCCGGCGTCGACGGCTTCACGATCATCGACGCGAACCGCCAGATCGAGCCCGTCCAGAACCAGATCCGAAGGGAGGTGCGGCCCCTCCTCGAACGCTTCCCGACCGCGGAGAGCCTCACGCATGGTGAGTAGGACGTATGGGACCCCGCTCCCGGGGATGCCGAAGGGCCGGCTCAGCGGGAAGCTCATCGTCATCGAGGGCGCCGACGGGTCCGGCCGGACGACGGAGGTCGGGCTGCTGCGCGAATGGCTCGAGGTCCAGGGCCACCCGGTCGTCGACACCGGACTTCGGCGCTCCACCCTCGTGAGCGAGGAGATCGACCGCGCGAAGCAGGGCAACACCCTCGGCGCGACCACGATGGCGCTGTTCTATGCCGTCGACTTCGCCGACCAGCTCGAGAACAAGATCATCCCGGCGCTCGCGGCCGGCAGCACCGTCCTCGCCGATCGGTACATCTACACCCTCATGGCGCGCGCCGTCGCGCGCGGCGCGTCCCGGGAGTGGGCCCAAGAGCTCTACGAGTTCGCCCTTGTCCCGGACCTCGTGATCTTCCTCGACGCCCGGATGGACATCCTCCTCCACCGGTCGATCATGAAGTACGGATCGCTCGATTACTGGGAATCCGGCATGGACCTCTGCCTCTCCCCCGACCGGTTCGACAGCTACTTCCTCTACCAGGGGCGCCTCAAGAAGGAGTTCGACTGGATGGCGCAGCCGTACGGCTTCCAGACCCTCGACGCGAACCGCACTCCGGCACCTGTGCACACCGACGTGAAGCGGATCGTCGCACCGCTCTACGGCAAGAACGGTGGCCGTCTCGGCCGGCGTCGCGTCCCGCGGGAGCCGCCGGAGCCTACCGACCCTGCTCCATCAGCTGCCGCCGGGTGAGCACCCACGCGATCCGCGCTGCACCGGGCTGGACCGTGCGGGGGAACTCGAGTGCCGCCGCGCCGGCGCGGGCGAGGCGGCAGATCGGGACGGCCTCCCCGGTCACAGCGAGCCCCACGAACTCGGTCAGCGTCGGTTCGTGCCCCACGAGGACGAGGGGACCGTTCTCCCGGGCGGATCGATCGATCCGCTCGAGGATGGGTGCCGCGAGCTCCCCGCTGGCGAGCTCGGGCCAGATCGCGACCTTCGGCTCGGCGTTCCACTGCTCGGCGAGGAGTTCCGCGGTCGCACGGGCGCGGACCATCGGGCTCGAGGCGATCTGCGGGACCTCTCCGACCAACCCGGCGAGACCCTTCGCCGCGCGTCGGCTCTCCCGGACCCCTTCCTCGCTCAAGGGCCGGCCCATGTCATCTGGCCAGCGGCTCGGGTCCGCCTCCTCCGCCGGTCCGTGCCGGAAAACGTAGAGCTCCATCGCGCGTCGTGCCTCCGAGCGCGCGGAGGTTAAACGGTGTCGGCGGTTCGCGCGCCGCCTCGCACTGCGATGTCCGGCGTTGATCTCGCGACCCTGACCGCGCTCGGCACCTGGGCGCTCGTCGTCGGCACCCTCGTGATCCTGTGGTGGCAGACCTGGCAGACGCGCGTCCTCAACTCGGCGAACGCGGTCATGGCCCTGCGCGAACGGTTCGACGGGGCCCATCTGCGCAACGCACGCCGCCAGCTCGCCCACCGCCTGCTCGAGAACCAGCACGACGACATCACGAACCTCGAGATCGGGGCGTTCTTCGAGCTCATCGGCACGCTCACCCGCCGCAAGGTCCTCGACGAGGACCTCGTCTGGGAGGCGTTCGGCACCTGGGTCTCCGGTTACTATTCCGCGCTCCGCGAGCCCGTCGACATGATCGGGCGGGCGCGGAAGAGCCTGAACGACCCGCTCGTCTTCCACGAGTTCGAGTGGCTCAGGAACCGCGTCCTCCAGATCGACCGCGCCATGCTCGGGACCGAGCACTCCGCGGTGGTCGAGCGCGTGGACGAGGTCAGGATCCTCCTCCAACGCGAGGCAACGCTCGACACGCTGTAGCGTCCGCGCTCTCGGCGACCTTCTCGTTAAGACCCTCGCGACCGTCGCACGCTTCCGTTCGATGGGAGCGGGGGCACCGTCGCCGGTCTGGTACCGTGGGGGCCCTCTTCCGGTCCGATCCGGTGAGACCCTCGCCCGAGCGCTCCTGCGCTCCGGGCAGACGATCCTCGGACGCTCGATCCGCTACCACCGCCCGCGCGCTCCGTTCTGCGGCGTCGGCCACTGCACGGGTTGTCTCGTCCGGGTGAACGGGAACCCGAACGTCCGTGCCTGCCGCTACGTCCCGAGTCCCGGCGATCGGGTCGAGAGCGAGAACGCCTGGCCCTCGCCCTCGTTCGATCTGCTCGCCGGCTTCGACCTCGCGTTCCCGAGCGGCATCGACACGCTCCGGGGATTCACGCGCCCCGCGTTCGCTGCGCCCCTCTACCAGCGCGTGATCCGCCGACTCGCGGGGTACGGCCACCTCGCGGACGCGGGCGCACCGAGCCACGGAACAGGGCTCCGCCTCGATGCCGACACCGTCGTCGTAGGCGCCGGGAACTCAGGACGCGCCTTCGCGACCGCATGGGCCCGTTCTCATCCGGGCCTGCTCGCCGTCGAGCGCGAACTCGGTGTCCCCCCGATCCCGGATGCGGAGATCCTCGAGGGCACGACGGCCGTGTTCCTCCCGCCCCCGGCGGGCCCCGCGGACCGTCCCTTTCTCCTCGTAGCCGCGCGCTCGAACGATGCCGTCGAGATCCGGGCACGGCAGGTCGTCGTCGCATCGGGAGGCTACGACGGACCGCTCCTGTTCGAGGGGAACGACCGCCCCGGGGTGATCACCGCCGAGGGTGCCCTCGCTCTCGCTCCGGAATCCGATCGCGCCCCGTTTCGCGCTGGGATCCTCGTGGGGGGCGGATCCCGGGCCGCCGAGCTCCTGGAACGCTGGGGTGGTTCGGTGGAGGCCCTCGTGGCTCCCGGTACGGTGGGACCGGAGGCGACGCGCCCTGCCTCGGAGCTGGGAATCCCGATCTACCCTCGGACCCTCATCCTCGGGGTCGACGGACGACGAAGGGTCCGTGGTGTGCGCCTCGCACCCCGGGGGTTCGGCACACCGTTCACCGTCGAGGGCGACGCCGTCGTCCTTGCCCACCGCCGCCTTCCGAATCCCCAGCTCTTCTTCCAAGCCGGAGCGAGGATGGAGTGGCGTGGTGAGGGCGGAGCGTACTACCCCCTCCTCGATGCGGATCTGACGACGAGCGTTCCCGGCCTCTTCGCGATCGGCGAAGCGGCCGGGTTCGTGGGGGCCGCAGCGGGCCTCAGTGGCGACCGTCTCGCCTCCGTCCTCTCCCGGGAGGGTCCGGCCCCTACAACCCCGCTCGAACGCGTGGGAACGCCCGGACCGAACGAGCTCGAGGGATACTATCGGGAGCTTCTCGGCCGCACGCGCACGCGCGGCAAGACGATCGCCTGCCCCTGCGAAGACGTGCTGCTCTCGGAGATCGAAGACGCGACGCGCCACGGATATCGTGGGATCGAGGTCGTGAAGCGGTACACCGGAGTCGGCACGGGCCTCTGCCAAGGGCGCTACTGCCTTCCGGATGCCCTCCTCCTCCTGTCGGTCCTGGAGGGGCGAGCGCCCGAGGCGGTAGGCTACATCACGCAGCGTCCGCCGGTGCTCCCCGTTCGGCTCGGCGTCCTCTCGACCCTCGCCGAGCCCCCACGCCCGGAGGCGCGGTGACCGGCGTCACGCGCCCGACGTACCGCACCGTGATCGTCGGTGGTGGCATCGTCGGACTGTTCACCGCCTATCACCTCGCCCGCGCGGGCGCGGGACCGATCCTCGTCGTGGACCGGGGCTTTCTCTCGAGCGGCGCGTCCGGCCGCAACGGTGGCGGTGTCCGACAGCAGTGGGAGACCCGCGCGACCATCCGGCTTGCGCGTGAGGCGGTTGGCGCCTACCGACGGTTCGGGAGGGAGTTCGGGACGAACGTCTGGTTCCGCCAAGGGGGCTACCTATTCCTCGCCGAAAGCCCGGAGGAGCTCGAACGGCTCCGCAAGGTGCACGCGATGGTCCTCGCCGAGGGACTCGAGAGCCGGATGCTCGAAACGGCGGCGGTCGGACGGATCGCCCCGGCCCTCGCGCTCGATCGGGTCCTCGGCGGGAGCTTCCTCGCTTCCGACGGCACGCTCTATCCGTTCCCCGCGATCTGGGGCGTGTACGAACGGGCCCGCGCGCTCGGGGTCGAGGTCGCGCTCGGCGTCGAGGCGCTCTCGATCCGCACGGCCGCCGGGCGCGCGAGTGGACTCGTCACGTCGGCGGGCACGGTCGAGTGCGATACCATCGTCAACGCGGCGGGCGGCTGGTCCTTCGAACTCTCGAAGCGCGCGGGTCTCGAGAGCCCGAACCGGCCTACCCGCCACGAGATCCTGGCGACGGAGGCCGTGAAGCCGTTCCTTGACCCGATGGTGATCCGGCTCTCCGACGGCCTCTACGTGAGCCAGTCGATGCGTGGGGAGCTCATCGGGGGCCTCACGCTCGCCCACCGGCCCGGCACCGAGGAGGGCATGCGGAGCTCCCCGGAATTCCTGCCGAAGATGGCCAAGGCGCTCGTCGATCTCATGCCGAGGACCTCGTCCCTCGGAGTCCTGCGGGCCTGGTCGGGCTTCTACGACGACACGCCGGATGGCATGCCGGTGATCGGGGAGGATCCGAGGCTCCCGGGATTCGTGCACGCGAACGGCTTCGGGGGCCACGGGTTCATGCTCGCGCCCGCAACGACGCGCCGCGTCGCCCAGGCGGTGCTCGGCGAGCCGAGCGATCTCGATCCCGGCGTGTTCGGCCCCGGCCGCTTTCTCGACCCCCACCGGGCGACGACCCCGGAGAGCCTTCAACCCGGATAGCCGGGCATCCGGGAAAGCCTCTTCCCCGAGATTCCGCTCGCACCGTCGATGGATCGCTCGCCCTCGTTCCCGTTCCGGGTCAACGAGAAGGGCAGCTCGGAGCCGAAGGGCACGCTGTCCGCCGGGCTCGTGCGCTCCGCGATCACCGCGGCGGACGCCTACCACGCGACCCGGTCCGGATTGCGGATCGAGGCGGGCGTGCTGCGGATCGGCAACCGGTTCCGCAAGCTCCCCGCGTACCGGGAGGTGGCGATCTTCGCCGCAGGGAACGCGGCGGGGTCCCAGGCGCTTGCCGCTACGCACGCGCTCGGGAGCCTGCTGACCCAGGGATTCATCGCGGCCCCGGAGGCGATCCCAAGGGAGGTGCCGTTCCGGTCCGTCCGTGTCGCACGCGGCCTCCCGGGGAGCCGGGAGGGGCAGGAGGCTGCGCGTGCCGCACTCGAGCTTGCCGAAGGACTCGGCGAGCGGGACCTGCTCGTCCTGCTCCTCTCCTCGGGCGCCCTCGCGTCCGTCGCGCTTCCTCCGGTCGGATGGAGCGGGACGGAGTTCGCCGGCGCGCTCGATCGCCTGCACCGCCGTGGGGCGAGTTCCCGAGAGGTCCTCCTCGTGGCGAGCGCGCTCGGCACGGGGGGTTCCGACGGAGGCATCGCGGGCGCTGCACGAGGCGCGGAGGTGGAGTCGATCGTCCTCGATCGAGGGGACGGCGGCGGGCTCGTTGGGGGCTCCCCGGGGCGAAGGCTCACGGAAGGGGAACGGGACGAAGCTCGGCAGATCCTCGATCGATCGTCCGGTGGTGACCCGACGGACCGATCGACCTCAAAGCCCCTCCGAGTTCCGGACGATCCACCGCCTCCGCTCCGCGCGAGCGTCGGCCGACCTGTCGTTGTGGCCTCCCCTCCCGATGCCCTCCGGGGGGCGGCCGATCTCGCCGGCGACAAGCGCTATCGCCCGAGGCTCGCGGGCGTGGGGCTTCCGGGCTCCCCCGCGGAGGTCGCGCGTTCGTTCACGAAGCGCCTCGACGAGCTCCTCGAGAAGGAGCCGGGGCTGCGCACGGCCCCCGACTCGAAGGGGGCCGTCATCCTCGCCACGACGACCTTCGAGCTACCCGAGGGATTCGACGAGCGGCCGTCCCTGCGCGTGTTCCTCGATACGGCCCGGCCCCTGCTGCGCCACCGGGGGACGACGCTCGTCGCCTTTGCGACGTCGGGGAGCGAACCGGGGGCGGAACCCGCCGGGCTCGCCGTGGTGGCGGCTGGGCGCGACGGAAGCTCCAGCGGATACGGGCGCCTGCCAGCCTCGCCGGGGATCACCGACGTCGCGTGCGTCCTCGCGGCCGAGGTGCCCCCCGTCCTGGGATCGCGCCGACGCTGATCGCTCGGCCGCAGTCCCCTTGGGTAGGCTGTTGTGGCCGACCTACGTTCTGCGGTCGCCGGGTTCGGGAAGGTCCGAGCCTTTCGCGTCTCTCTGCGCGAAGTGCCGCTTGAGCAGCATGTACTCGTCGAACGAGATCTGGCGACGGGCCCGCACGGCTCCGGCCTGTTTGATCGATTCGATCCGGTACGTCGCGAGGAGGTCGGGAATCGGTCTCGGCACCGACGGGGTCCGGTCGTTGGCGAGGGGCATGGCGGCGAGCGGCCGGTCGGTGAGGGAAACCTCGACGGGCGCCTTCGGCCCCTGCGCAGGTCGCGCGATCGGGCGTCGGTTCGTCGGGCCGGCGAGCGATTCCCTAAGGAGCGTCGCCTCGCCCGCGGTGATCTCGCCGTCCGTCTCGAGCACGTCGACGAGCTCCGCCTGTCGCGGTCGGTAGGTCTCGACGAGTTCCTCGAGGCTCCGCTCCGGCACGGTTGCTGCGACGGTGAAGCCCGCCTCGATGCCGGCAGCCTCGAGTTCCCGGTCGAGCGTCCGGATCGCCTCCGCGAGCTCCTTCGGTCCCGGGGCCTCCTTGGGCCCCTCGAGCTCGAAGCGCGCGGTCAGCCGTGCTCGGCGCGCCGAGCCTCCTCGTCCGAGGAGCTCGCGCTCGACGGAAAGTTCGATCTCGCGCCGCCGCATGGAGGGCCCGCGGGGTCGAACCGGCTCAACAGAAAGCCTGTTCGTCGCACTTGTCGGGGCGGTGGACGGAGCCCGCGATCGGGCTCACGATAACTTTTCGTTATCTGATAGAACTCCGAAACCGCTATATCCCGAGGTCCCCTCGGCACCTTGGAGAAACCCCATGGCCATCACCTCGATCGCGAGGACGTCCGTCCCGTCCATCGGCCCTCACAAGGAGGGCGATCACCCTCAGGACGGCATGCTCTGCCCGGTGCTCGCCGCGGTCGGCGTGATCGGGACCGAGTGGCGCCTTTCGATCGTCCACAAGCTTCTGGCCGGCCCGCAGCGGTTCAGCGAACTTCTGCGATGGAACCCGAAGCTCAACGCGAAGACTCTGAGCGCGACCCTGAAATTCCTGGAGGGGACGGGCGTGGTCCAGCGGACGGTGGTGAGCACGCGGCCGTTCAGTGTCGTTTATTCGCTCACCGAGATGGGCATCGCCCTAGGCCCAGCGGCCCGCGAACTCCGGGTCTGGGGCGAGCGCTGGCTCCTCCAGCCGAAGACGATCGCTCCGCGGCCACCGGCAGGATCCCGTGCGCCGTTCATTCAGGGCGAGCTGCCGCGCATCCCGGACGTCGCGGAGCGACGGGCCCACTAGTCCGCCGTACGCAACACCTCTCGGGGAGCCGTTTCGCTCCCTCTCGGCCGCCCCACATATACCGGGCCGACCGATGGTGACTACGCAACCACCCGGAAGGGGCCCCCAACATCCCCAAGGAGACGTCACCGCGTCTCGGGCGTGAAGGGGTCCCTTCCAACCCTCCTTCGATTCCGTTCGTTCTCGAGAGATGGATCACCCAGCTCTGGGGCCACACACCGGCGCGGTCTCTGAAGTCCGGCACTCGGCTTCCATCGTTCGCCGGCCGGGAAGGAGTGACCTCCACCGACGCATCGAGGGCCCCGAAAGCATGGACGGCCCGACGATGACACCCCTCGAAGCACACCGATCGTGTCGACCGACACCTTCGCGCACCGCCTCGAACGTCTTCGTACGGACCCCGAACCCCGGTTTCGGCCGGTCTCGCGCACGCCCAGCGATCTGCTCCGCGCGCGCGCCCCCGACGCCCGAGACCCAACCTGCCTCCCGCTAGGCGCCCGGTTGAGGAGAGGGGTCTCCTCACTGCCGGCTGAGCCATGAGCGGACGCGCTCCCGGAATTCGGGACGGTCCCGGCCCAGCCGACGCGCGCCGCGAGAGCAACCTTCCCGGCCGACCCGCCGGACCCCGGAACCAACGTACCTAGGCTTCAGAACCTCAGGTCCGGACGGTTGGTTCCGGGACGACGCGACCGAACGCCCCGCCCCACTCCCCGTTCGGTCGTCCCCGGCGGGGGGTCCGAGGTTGAACATGACGAACCGAGCGTACACGCTCTCGCCAGGATTCCAACCCATTCGCGCCGAGAGTTCGACCGAACCCCAACGCTGTGCGCACAGCGTCCCCCAGCAGGTGCGCTTCCTGGGACGGATGCGTCTCCCGCTCGCGGGACCGTACCGCCCTTGGGCGCGCGCGTACCGCCTCCCGGACGGTACGACGCTCTGGTGCCTGCGGCTCTGGGATGTCGACCGCGCCGTCCACCGGTGCGTCGCGACCTCCGTGGTGCGCCGCTACTGCCGCATCAACGGTCTCGACCGTCTGGTCGGCGAAATCGATCGCATCGCGGGGCCATGAGAGGAGGGGGTCGGGCCGCGAGCTCCGAGTGGGCCCTCCGGTTCCTTCCCGAGGGCCCAGCGTGGGACCTTCCCTTCCTGCGGCGGTTTGCGACGGGACTCGCTTCGCTGCCGTGTGGGAACGCAGCCCTGCTGGAGAGGATCGGCGAATCCGACCCCGTTGTCGTTCCGAGCTCCCCCGCGGTGAGCGCCGTCCTCGGGCGGGCGGCCGCCGGACTCCCAGGACGGCTCGAGTTCGCCGTCCGTCCGGCCAGGTGCAGCGGCGCGAAGGGAAGGGTGGGGGGGTTCGCGATCCTTCACCCAGCGGTTCAACCTGAGTTCGAGGACGAAGGACATCGCCCCGGGAGCCTTGCGTTCGACCGTGGAGACGCCGGGCGCCCCTCGCGTCATCTCGACCAGATCGAGCCGGCCGAGCCCGATCTGCGCGACGACCAGGCGTTCCTCGGTGCTCCGCCTCCGGCGGTGCAATCCTTCTGGTGGGCCACAGGTGGCCCGTCGCTTGCGGTCCGGATCCGGTTGGCCGAGTTCGGGGAACGGGCCAACTCCGGGTCCAGCCTCGACGTTCTTGCGGGGGCCATCAGCCAGGTTCTCGCGACCGATGCAGGCCCGGTTCTCCTGACACGGCGATCCGGGAATCGGATTCAGTGGGCCCGTTGGCGGAGGGGACGCGTCGCCGGACTCTGGGTCGGGCGACCGTTCCTTGTGCGCCCCGAGACGGCAGCGCTTGCGATCCGTCCCAAGCGGCTCCCCGCTCCGTTCGGGGAGGAGGCTCTCGCGCGTCACGTCGTGGTCCTCGGAGCGTCCGGCTCTGGAAAATCGACGTTCGTCGCGGACCTCGCGCGCACCCGGATCGCCGCGGGACAACCGACCGTGATCTTCGACGTGCACGGGGACCTCGGACCGCGGATCGCCGCGGGCCTCCCGGAACGGGCCCGTGACTCCCTGGTCGCCGTTGACGTTGGCCGGCCCGAACCGGAGATCCCTGGCGTGGCGCTCTTTCCGGAATCGGGCACGTCGGAACGGGAACGGACGTG
Organism: Thermoplasmata archaeon; assembly: GCA_022749905.1. GTDB lineage: Archaea > Thermoplasmatota > Thermoplasmata > Lutacidiplasmatales > UBA184 > Lutacidiplasma. Next base: position 1,751 of record JAKIWU010000010.1, on the reverse strand, counting down.
CGCGCACATCGTCGCGAGCTTCCGGCACCTTTCCTCGGAGGGTTCGGAGGTCTACTGGGGGAGCCGCCTCGAGCAGCTGTTCGATGTGTTCGTCCGGCTCGTGGAGGAGGCCGGAGGCGGACTGCCCGACCTGTTCGACCTCCTCACGGATCCGGCCCGACGTGACGCCGCCCGATGGGCGACGCGCCGGCCGCCCCTGGCCAGGTTCCTCGACGAACTCCCCGCGCTCCTGCGGAGGCACCCGGACTATCTGCAACCGGCGGCGGCGCGGGTGCAGAAGCTCCTCCTCCAACCGAAGCTCCTCCGTCTGTTCGAGCCCACGGGGACGCCGATCCGGATCCCCGAGCTCCTCACGACCTCCCGGTCGATCCTCTGGAGGGTCCCTGCGGCGGAGCTCGGGCCCGCGGGGAGCCGGTTCGCGACCACGCTCCTCGCGAGCCGCACCTACCTCGCCCTCGCTGCGCAGGGCGCGTCGCGCGCCGGAGTCCGGGTCCTTCTCGTCTTCGATGAAGCCCAGGCGATCGCACCGAGCCTGCTGGCCGAGATCCTCTCCGAGGGGCGGAAGTTCGGGGTCGCGGCCGTGGTCGCGACGCAGTATGCGGACCGGCTCGCGCCGGAGGCGCTTAGGGCTTCCGAGGGCGCGGCCGGTACCCATCTCGTCTTCTCCGTCCCGCGCTCGGGCGCGATGGCCGCGGGCCGGTGGCTCGGTCTCGAGCGCGCCCACGCCGAGCGTCTCCTGCCCTCCCTGCCGATCGGAGTCGCGGTCGTCGATGCCGCGCTCGCGGGTGGAGCGGCCCGGCTCGTGCGGACCGATGCGCCCCATCCGCCCGAATCCCGAGCCTGGGAGGATTGCGTTGCACGGACCCTTGGGGAGTTCGGACCCTCGGAGGGAGAGGGTCCGGGATCCGCGGCCCGCGATCTCGACGAGAGGGTCTTGCTCGAGCTCTTTGCGATGGAAGGACCGGGTGGCGTGGACTGCGCCGATCCGGCGCTCGTGGCGGCGCGGATCCACGCTTCCGGGGCGTGCTCGATGGTGGAGGCCCTCGGCCGCATCCGCGCGCTCGAAACGATCGGCTGGGTCGTACGGGATGGAGCGAAGCTCGTCCTCTCCCGTGCGGGGGCGCGACGGCTCGGGATCGGATCGGCGTCGGGGGCTCCGAAGGAGAGCGAGGAGCATCGCGCCCTCCTCATCGAGGGGTTCCGCGTCTTCGCCCGCCGGGGCGAACGCCTCGAATTTGTCCGCCAGGGCCGGTTCGACGCGCGTCTCCCGGACGGTCTCGTCCGTCAGCTCCCCGAGGATCTCGCGCGTCTCCCACCCGCGGAACTCGCCGAGAAGGTGGCCCGGCGTGGCCGGACCTGGCTCTGGACCGCGTTCGCCGGTCGGGACGTGCACGTCGAGGCGGAGGTGACCGGCGCGGAGAAGGCGTACCGAATCCGGCACGGCTTGGAGAAGGCGCGGGACCGGAAGGCCGCGGTCATCTTCCTCGTCTCGACGGCGCGCCGAGCCGCGAAGGTCCGTTCGGTGATCCATACGCTCGACGCGGGCGTCACCGAGGCCCAAGTCTGGACCCTCCCGCGCGGGGCGGACCCCAACCGCCATCTCGATGAACGGCACGGCGCTCCCACGGGGCGCGCAGGAGGACCGTCGTGAGGGCGTTCATCGCCATCGATGTCCCGGACCCTCGGCCCCAGCCCCGGGTGGTTGTGGGGACCACCCCCGCGCCCACGCACCTCACGCTCCGCTTCCTGGG
>JAKIWU010000001.1 GCA_022749905.1 Thermoplasmata archaeon | reverse complement strand
TGGCGAAGACCGGGCCGAAGGTCCCGATGCTCCTCGGGGCGGCCCTCATCGTCCTCGGCGGCGGCTTCCTCGCCTTCAACAACAACGCCGTGATCGACCTCATCCTCGGGCCGATCCCCATCATGACCGGGATCATCATGATCTTCATCGCGATGATCAACGTCGTCGTCCTCTCGAGCCGGCCCCAGGACACCGGGATCCAGACCGGCATGAACCTCACCTTCCGCAATCTCGGCACCTCGATCGGGCCCGTGCTCGCATCGACGATTCTCGCGAGCGTTCTCACCACCTACGTGGTGCGGGGCGGGACCCTGGGGACCTTCTTCTACACCTTCCGGGCCCCGGGGGACTCCGCCTTCCAGCTCATCTTCCTCCTGATCGCCCTCATGGGGGTCATCGCGTTCCTCCTCGCGCTGCCCGTCCGCAACTTCCGCATCCTTGCCGATGGGACGAGGATCGGGACGTCCGGAGCCCCGACCGCCCGACCGGCCCCAGCGGCGACCGGGGCCGGCCCGTAACGAGACCGGCTCGGGGCGCCCGTCAGGCGGCCCGCCCGGCGAACTCGGCGCGTGCCCGCTTCGCACCCTCGACGAGGGAGGCGAGCTTCTTCCAGGCGACGTCGAGCGATCGGGTCCTGAGCCCGCAGTCCGGATTCACCCAGATCTTCGAAGGGTCTCCGAGGTGGTGGGCGGCGCGGCGGATCCTGTCGGCTACGACCTCGGGCGTCTCGATCTCGTCCCGGTGTACGTCGAGCACGCCGAGGCCGATCTCGCGATCGTCGCCGTACTCACGGAAGAGCCGGAGGATCTCGTAGCCGTCGCGCTCGGGGCCGTCGCGGTTCGCGAACTCCCAAGCCCACTGCTTGCACGCCTTCGCCTCGAGGAGCGCGGGCAGAAGGCTCCGGTAGTCCGAGAAACAGATGTGCATCGAGAACACCGCGTCGAGACCCTCGGTGGCGGCGTTGAATCCCTCGGCGACGAGGGCCGCTTCCTCGGGGTGCGTCCCGGCCGCCGGCTCGTCGATCTGGATGATCCGGCAGCCGTGCTCGATGAGCTTCGCGAGGGTGGGGCGGATCGCCTTGCGCGCGATGTCGACCACGAATTCCCTCTGGGCGCGGCGCCGGGCCTCCCGGCCCTTCCATCCGGTCTGCTTTCCGAGGTAGTGCTCGTTGTAGGACCACTCGGCGAGGGTGTACGGACCGGTGATCGGGAGCTTCGGGCTCGCTCGCGCATGCTCGCGGACGAAGTCGAATTCGTCCACGTGGTACGGGTGGTCGAGCCGGACCTCGCCCGTCACGGCCGCCTTGAGGTAGTACTTGTTGTCGAACGAGCGCACGTGCCCCTGGAAGTCGAAGCCGTGCATCTGGCGGATCGGGTACTCGTACATCTCGATCCTCCGCGCCTCCCCATCGTAGACGCGGTCGAGACCTGCGGTTTCGAAGTACCGCAGGCCGAAGAGCGCCCCCAACCGACGGAACTCGGCCGGGTCGACGGCGGCGCCGTTTCCCCCGACGATGGCATGGACCGCTGGATCGCCCGCATCGGCGAAGTGCAGGAGATCGTTCCACCGGCCGAACTCCGCCCGCGCCCGTTCGTCAAGGGGCGTGCTGTGCTGCCCTTGGATCTGCCAGCGCGGCTTCGCGAGGCTCCCGATCTCCTGCGTTGGAAAGAGGCGAGCGCTCATGCAGCCGTTCCTGAGAGCGCGAGGCGCTCTCGGACTTGCCCAAGGAGTTCGATCTTCCGCACGGCCGGTTCGTAGGGAAGAAGATCGAGAGGAGCGCCTGCGCCGAGCCAGAGCGTCGAGGGGTGGAGGCGCTTCGACAGATCGCGTGCGATGCGTGCGACCACTTCGGGATCCTCCCGCAGCGTGGTCCGGGGATCGATCACGCCGAGCCCGACCCCGCGGCCGCTCAGGCTCTCCGGGATCCGCTCGGGATCGGTCTCCGAGAGATCGATGCCCACCCCGCCTACGGGCAACCGTCCTAGGAGGTCGAAGGTCGGGGCTGCATCGGCGAAGAACGTCCAGACGAGGGTGGCGGCGGAGGGGGCGGCGGTTTGGATGGACCGGTACGCCTCGACGGCCGCTTCCGCGAGCGGTCCTGTAGGCCGCTCCACCACGAGGAGCGGCTCCTGGAATTGGAACGTCGTGAACCCCGACGCGAGGAGCGATCGCACCTCTTCGCCCAGGAGCCGGCCCATGCGGTGGGTGAGGGCCTCGCGCGTTTCGCCCGAACGATTCTCGAGGAGACCGGAGAAGGTGAACGGGCCCGGCAACGTCACCTTCGCGCGCGGAGGATCGGCCCTCGCGGACGGGGGCAGATGGCGGGCGATCGCGCCCTCGACCCGCTCCGGGGGCGCGTGGAGGATCGGTTGGCGGTAGAACGTATTCGTCTCGAACCAACGCGTGACGGGCCCGACCGTGAATCCCCTCCAGCTTTCGGAGAACGGCCGGAAGAGATCCGCCCAGGCGAGGTACCCACCGCTGTGGATCCCGAGCCCGAGCCGACTCTCGTGGCCCGAGATCTCCGCTTCCGCGCGCTCGACGAGGGCGTCGACGGCTGCCGTGGTCGTGCGGCCCCGGTCGAGGTCGCGCGTCGCTGCGACGAGCGCCTCGGATCGCGGGAAGGGCCCGGTGAGGGCCGTCACGATCGCCATGGAGGCGGTCGGTGTCGATTCCCTCCTTAACGGTAGCGCCGTGCGGCCCGGGAAACGTCGTTGCGTGAGGCGCGAGGTGCCCTCTCACCCTGAGCAGCGACTCGTGGAGAACCTACGGGGATTGTAGGAGGTTCTGCCCGCTCTGCGTGCGCACGGCGTGCCGGGCGGGACTCTCCTCTCTCGTCGGGGCGCTACCCTGTCGGCGACAAGAGTTAAGGGGCGGGTTCGAGTCATCCATCTTCCGATGATTCTGGCCACCGAGCCGGTGGTGGGCTCCGGGCGTCGGAGCCGCAAGCGAGCCGCTCCGGCCGACGAGGAATCCGAGGCCGAACGCACGGAGGCTCTCGGCGAGCGTTCGGTGAGGCTCGCCCGCTTCTACCAGGGAAAGATCGAGACCGTCCCCACCGTGCCGGTCCGTGGGATGTCGGATTTCGCCCTGTGGTACACGCCTGGGATCGCTGCGGTCTGCCGCGAGATCAGCGCGACGCCCGATGCGGCGTTCGAGCTCACCGGTCGCTGGAACACGATCGCCATCGTGACCGATGGGAGCCGCGTTCTCGGCCTCGGGAACATCGGTCCCGATGCCGCGCTCCCGGTGATGGAGGGGAAGGCGCTCCTCTTCAAGGCGCTCGGCGGGGTCAACGCGATCCCGATCCCGATCCTCACATCGTCGCCGGAGCAGATCGTCGAGACGGTCCTCCGGCTCGCCCCCGCCTTCGCGGGGATCAACCTTGAGGACATCGCCTCGCCGAAATGCTTCCAGGTGCTCGAAGAGCTCCAGCGCCGCCTCCCCATCCCTGTGTGGCATGACGACCAACTCGGGACGGCAGCCTCGACCGTGGCGGGCCTCGTGAACGCACTCGAGCTCACGGGACGCTCCATCGGATCGGTACGGACGGTGCTCCTCGGGGCCGGCGCCGCGAACATCGCGACCGCGCGCCTCCTCGTTGCCCTTGGGCATGACGCGGGCCGGATCTCGCTCGTCGACCAGCTCGGAATCCTGCAGCCGGACCGCGAGGACATGGACGAGCTCATGCTGAAGAACCGGTGGAAGTACCGACTCGCCCTCGATACCCGGGGCGGAGGGCGGACCGGGGATCTCGCCGTTGCGCTCGACGGCGCGGACGTGCTCCTCGCCGCCTCAACGCCGGTCCCGGGAACGGTGCGACCGGAATGGGTGCGGACGATGGCGAAGGAGGCGATCGTCTTCGCGCTCGCGAACCCGCTGCCGGAGATCTGGCCCGCCGACGCGAAGGCCGCGGGGGCGGCGATCGTGGCGACAGGGCGGTCCGACTTCCCGAACCAGGTGAACAACTCGCTGATCTTCCCGGCGGTGTTCCGAGGGGTGCTCGATGCCCGGGCCCGCTCGATCCCAGACGCCATCGTGCTCGCCGCCGCGCAGGAGCTCGCGCGACGCGCCGCGGATCGGGGCCTCTCGGCCGACCATATCCTTCCCACCATGGACGAGAGGGACGTCTTCCCGCACGTCGCGGCCGCGGTCGCGGAATGTGCTGTGAGCCTCGGCATCGCGCGCCGCCGGCACTCCCGCGAGGAGTTCCTGGCGCGGGCGCGCGAGCTCATGGCTCGGCCCGTCGAGCTTGCGGAGGCTCTTGCGAAGGCGGGTCTCACCCACCCGATGCCGGACGATCCCGGGAGCGGGGGGACCGCGCGATGAGCGATTCGTCTCCCGTGGACGCGGCGCTCAAGATCCATCTCCGCCCAGCCACCGCGCAGGACGTCGGAGCGCTCGTTCCCCTCCTCCTGCGCCTCAAGCGCCTGAACGAGGAGTTCGATCCGCTTCTCAAGGTCCGGGAGGATGCCGAGGCGCGTGCGACGGAGATCCTGAAGCAGGACATCGCCGAACCGAGCTCGCTCGTCCTCGCCGTCGAAGGAACGGGACCCGAGCAGGGCAAGATCGTCGGCGTCGTCCGGGCGCAGGTGCGCGAACGGAACTTCTACGCACCGAGCCAGGAGGGCGTGATCCTCGACATCTACCTCCTCCCGCTCTATCGTCGACACGGGATCGGAGAGCACGTCCTCTCGGAGACCTCCCGACGTCTGAAGGAGAAAGGGGCGGGGATCGTCGTCGCGGAGTTCCCGGCGCAGAACGAGATCGCGACGCGCTTCTACGCGAAGCGGGGCTTCCGGCCCATCACCGCCCACCACGCGCGGCTCCTGTAGACCCGCGCGCGCGGGCGCGCCCGCTGAGCCTATGAACCCTCCGGTTCGTCCATTCGGGATGACTCCTAAGGCGACCGCCACGACCGGCTCCGCGACGGCGAAGTACCTGCGACGCGGGAAGGTCAAGGAGGTCTACGAGCTCTCGCCGACCGAGCTCGAGTTCCGCTTCACGAACGACATCTCGGTGTTCGACAAGCATGTCCCGAGCGAGATCCCCCACAAGGGCGAAACGCTCGCCCGGACCGCCGCCCACTGGTTCGAGCTCTGCGCCCGCCTGAAGGTCCCGCACCACTACCTCGGGCTCACGGCTCCGACCGCGATCCGGGTGCGGCGGGTCCAGATCGTGCCGAAGCCTGCGACCCTCGGGCCGTCGCCGAAGAACTACCTCGTCCCGCTCGAGTTCATCGTCCGGTACTTCGTCGCCGGCTCGATGTGGGACCGGGTCCACTCGGGCCAGGTGTCCGCGGAGACGCTCGGGTTCCCCTCGGGACACCCGGTCGCGTACGGCGAGAAGCTTCCCGAGCCGCATTTCGAGATGACGACGAAGCTCGAGCCGGTCGATCGCCTGCTCACGCTCCCCGAGGCGCTCGAGCTCGCCGCGCTCGATCGCAACCGGCTCCGGGAGATCGAGGAGATGATCCTGAAGGTCGACGCCGCGATGGAGCGGGAGATCGCCCCGCGCGGGCTTCTGCACGTCGACGGAAAGAAGGAGTTCGGCGTCGATTCCGAGGGGCGCGTGATGGTCGTCGACACCTTCGGCACCGCGGACGAGGACCGCTTCTGGGACCGAGGCGCCTTCGAGAGGGGCCGCCAGGTCGAGTTCTCCAAGGAGTTCGTGCGCCAGCACTACCGGACGACCGGCTACTACGATCAGCTGCAGGCCGCGCGGGCCGCAGGGGGGGCCGAGCCTCCGATCCCTCCGCTGCCGCCACTCCTCGTCGACGAGGTGAGCAGACTCTACACCACGGTCTTCCAGCGGCTCACGGGCGAGCCGTTCCGGCCCGCGGACGGATAGGCTCGGCCGACCCGGACGGGTTCCAACGCCCACCGTTTCGGCCTCCCTCCCCTCTCTTTATCCGCCGACCGACGCTCGCAAGATCGTGCCGTCGAAACCTGCTCCCCGCACCACGCCCGCCGAGCCTGGCGAGGCGAAGCGCGAGATGGCCCTCGAGGACCTTGCGGGCGTGGGCCCGACCACGGCGGACAAGCTCCGCGAGGCCGGCTACACCGATCTCATGGAGCTCGCCGTCGCCTCTCCGGGCGACATCGCGGAGGCGGCCGAGATCGGGACCGCGATCGCGCAGAAGATCATCTCCGAGGCGCGCCGGCAGGCCGATGTCGGGAGCTTCGAGAGCGGGACGGTCCTCCTCGAGCGACGGAAGAAGCTCGGGCGCATCACCAGCGGATCGCGGGCGCTCGACGAGCTTCTCGGGGGCGGCATCGAGACGCAGGCGATCACCGAGTTCGCGGGAGAGTTCGGGACCGGGAAGACGCAGATCGCCCACCAGGTCGCCGTGAACGTCCAACTCCCGGTCGATCAGGGAGGCCTCTCGGGCGAGGTGGTCTACGTCGACACGGAGAGCACCTTCCGCCCCGAGCGGATCGTCGACATGGCGAAGGCCGCGGGGATCGATCCCTCCGGCGCGCTCGAGCGGATCCACATCGCCCGCGCGTACAACTCGAACCACCAGATGCTCCTCATCCAGAAGGCGCAGGAGCTCGCCCGCGAGAAGCCGATCCGGCTCTTGGTCGTCGACTCGTTGACGGCGCACTTCCGCTCCGAGTATGCGGGGCGCGGCGAGCTCGCGCCCCGGCAGCAGCTCCTCAACAAGCATCTCCACGAACTTCTGCGATTCGGCGACACCTACAACGCGGCGATCATCGTGACGAACCAGGTCTCCTCGCGGCCGGACGTGCTGTTCGGTGACCCGACCCGGCCGATCGGCGGAAACATCGTCGCCCACGCGGCGACCTACCGGATCTACCTCAGAAAGTCGAAGCCACCGAAGCGGATCGCACGGCTCATCGACTCGCCGAACCTCCCCGAGGGCGAGGCGGTCTTCTCGCTCGCGACGGAAGGGATCCGAGAGTGAGCGGCGGGGGGACCCGCCGAACGGCCGTCGCCTTGACGTAGAGCGTCACGCGGCTTCCGGGACGGAGCCCGAGCGACCGCAGCGAACGCTCGGTCACGGCCGCGCGCAGGCGCGCGGTCCCGATCTCGACCTCGACCACGCACCGGCCGGTCCGAAGGCCCGCACCGCGGACGCGAACGATCCGACCGTTCCAGGCGTTGCGGGCGCTCGAGGCGAACGGCTCGCGGGCGAGAAGGACCGAATCCGGTTCGAAGGCGACCCGCACGCGCTCGCCGTCCCGGGCCGCGAAGGCGACGGCGATGTTGACGGATCCGGCCACGATCGTCGGTTCCGGGTGGCTCCGATAGAAGCCCTCGAGGTGATTCGCGCCGAGGTGCGGGGCGGCCTCGACCGGCTCGCCCACCTCGAGGAGCGTGCTCCCCTCACGGAGAACCGAGCGACCGGCGGGGCTCAGCTCGGTGGAGCCGGGCATCGATCCACCGCGCCGCGCCTTGACCATCGGCTGGCCGAACGCCCGCTCGAGGCGACGGATCCTGTAGATGGCCCGATCCCTCGTCATCCCGGCCCCGACGGCCGCCGCGACGAGCGTGCCGCGCCGGACGATCTCCTCGAGCAGGGCGAGATCGGACGGCTCGACCAGGGGCCGTGCCCGACTCATGATCCACCCCCGCCGGTCCGTCCGAGCGATCGAATTTCGTCGAGCGAGATCCCGAACGCCACTGGATCGCCCCCGCGGGGCGGTCCGTGGGTTCGATCCCACCGCAGCCGGATCCCGATCCCCCCGACGACGGCGTCGACGGTGTATCCCGAAGGCGCCGGGGCAAGCCTGCGCACGGTGGCGAGCGGGAGATCCGCGTGGGGAGAGGGAGGGGGGAACGCCGACGGCGCGGGGAAGCAGAGCCCTCCTGCCCCGGCGCGCGCGACGAGCGGACGGAGCGGGGGGCAGGCACGTCCGGCGAGTTCGGCCTCCGCTACGGTCCACACATTCTCGAACCCGGAGAAGCGTGCCGCGAAAGCATCGGGGGGCGAGCGCACGAGGTCGTCCGTCTGCCCCGCGAAGACGGTCGAGCCTCCGTCGAGGACGAGGCAGCGGTCCGCGAGGGTGAATGCGGTCTCGCTGTCGTGGGTCACGACGACCGTCGGCACGTGGTCCGTCCGCACGACCTCGGTGAGGACCTCGAGGAGGTCACGGCGCGCCGCCGGATCGATCGACGTCAGCGGCTCGTCCCAGAGCAGGAGGCCCGGATCGGCGAGCAACGCTCGCCCCGCGGCAACCCGCTCCTTCTCGCCTTCGCTCAGGGTGGACGGTCGGCGATGCGCGAAGGGAGTGATCCCGAACCGTTCGATGACCTCGTCGAGCCTCCGATCGTCTCCAGCCCCGCGGAGTTCGAGGGGATACCGAAGATTCTGCCGGGCCGTGCGGTGGGGGAAGAGCCCGAGGCCGGGAGGCACGTACACCGCGCCGCGACGTTCGGGAGCCCGTCGCCCCATCGACTCTCCGTCGCGACGCAACGAACCTCGGACCATCGGCTCGAGCCCCGCGAGCGCGCGCAGGAGGGTGGTCTTCCCGGCCCCCGAGCGTCCGAGCACGGCGATCGACTCGCCCGGTCGGACCTCGAGATTGACCGGGCCGAGCCGAAAGCCTCCCCGATCCACGACGAGGCCCTCGGCGGACCACGCGCTCATGGGAGGAGGCCCCGGGGGGCCCACGGGAGGCGCCCCCACCGCTCGAGGAGGCGGACGGCGAGGAAGATGCCGAAGGCGAGGAGGAGGAACGCGGATGCCGTGCTCGCCACCCCAACGATCCCTTCGATCTGGTAGAGGTTGTACAGGTAGACCGAGAGCGTGCTCGTGACCGGGCCCTGGTAGGGACCCGACGGGTACACCGAGTAGGCGAGGATCAGGAACCCCCCGATCTCGCTGACCGCCCGGGCCCACGTGAGGATCCCTCCGGCGAGGATGCCCCGGAGGGCGAGAGGCAGAGTGACGTGCTGGAACGCCTGTGCGGGGGAGGCGCCGAGCGTCCGCGCCGCCTCGACCGCGCCGGCATCGACCGCTCGGAACGAGAGCTCGCTCGCGAGTACGGTGTAGGGCGCGCTCACGTAGATCATCACCAGCGCGACGCCCCAGATCGTTCCGAACACCGGCACGCCGAGCTGGATCGCGAGGGAGCCGATCGGGGACTGAGGCTGGAACAGGAGGAGCAGGGCGAGTCCCGCGACGAGATGGGGCACGACGACAGGAAGGGCCACGGCTGCCTCAACGAGCGAGCGGCCGGGGAAGCGGTGGCGTGCGAGGAGGTAGCCGAGCGGCACGCCGAGGACGAAGGATACGGCGAGGGCGATGCCGGAGGCGAACAGGGTGAAGGAGAGCGCGGTCTCCGCGCCGGGGTCACCGGCGGCCTTCGCAATCTCGACGAGCCAGGTTGGTGCCCCCGGGCCCGGCCAGAGCGGGGCGAGGGCGCCCGCCCGCGGAGGGGGCGGGACCGAAGGGGCGGACGTTCCGGGGGGGACGTAGGTGACGAGCGCAACGATGGGAAGGACGAAGAGGATGAGGAGGGAAGCGGAGAGAACGATCGCGACGGCGCGCGGCGCTCCGTGGGCGAGCCGGGCTCCCGTCTCAGAAAGCGTCGAGGTCACGGTGCGGGAAGCGACGATGGCATCGCTACGACGTCGGGAGCGAGCAGAGGCGGAACCAGGGCGGTCTTGTCGGCCCAACCTGGGAAGACCGGTGTGAAGCCGGCGGCGGAGAGTTCGCCTACCCCGCGCGGGGACAGCAGAAGGTGGACGAACAGCGCCCCGAGGGTCGCGTTCGTCGAGGGGGTCGGCACCGTCACGGCGAAGGCGATCGGTGCCCCCCGGAGGACGGTCGTCCCACCGGCCCCCCCGAGGATCATCGTCGAGGCACGTGCGTCGAACGTGATGGCCGAGGTGCTGAGGTTGCCGAGGTTGACCCGGGGATCGAGGTCAACGTAGGAGAGATGGTGCTGGATCGCGTACGACCGGTAAATGAGAAACGCTGAGATCTCGTGCGTGGTGAGCAACGTCGCGGCCTGAGCCTCAGGTTCGACCCGCGCGGTCGTGGGGTTCGCGAGGGCGAGCGACCCAGGCGGAGTCGAGAAGAAGTGTCCGTAGACGCTCGAGGCGTTTCCGTTCTCGAGGAGCCCCTCGAGCTCGAGGACGAAGATCGCGTTGTAGCCGTTCGGATCGACCGAGGCGTTCGCGACGCCGAGCGTCACGCCCGTCGCCTCGAGCTTGGTCGTCCAGTTCGCCGTGGTGATTCCCGAGAGGGCCGATACGGAAGGGTCGTAGGCGAGCACTTCGGGGGTGGTCGCGAAGATGGCCTCCCACGACGCCTGCCCGGGTTCCATGAGGCGGGGAATGAGACGATAGTCCGCCGACGCGACGATGTCGAAGGCGGGGGAATGCCCGATCGCCGCTTGGATCGCGGCGATGCTGCCTTGGTACTGTTGCGAGGCCGTCGGGACGCTGATCCCGGGCGTCAGATTGGCGAGATCGTTGGCGAGCTTCGGGAAGATGGCGCCGAGCGTACCTGCCGCACTGATCCAGAGCGTGTGGGAGACCTCGGAGGGACCGGGGGCCGGAGCACCGTGCAATGCGAGGGCGCTCACGGCGTATCCCGTGCCCGCGGAGACGACCATCAGGGCGGCCACCAGGAGGATCTCCAGGCGTCGCGACAGAGTGCGGTCCATCGATGTGGCATCTTGCCACATCGGTTAATGTTTGGGAGGGGGGCCCTCGGGAGGTCGAGCACCGACTGGGCCCCGCCGGGCGTTCGGTGCATACCGATACCAGACTCGCCCAAGGACGAGCGACACCGGGATCGGCCCGAAGGTCCGGCTGTCCCGGGCGCCCGCTGGTCGACGCGAGACCACGTACACGTGTCCGGGAGGCACCCGGACGAGCTCGATCGCCTCCTCCTTCGTGGCGGAAGTCGGTTCTCGCGTTACCACGACGCCCGAGCGCGTGACGGAGACCGCCGACCCTGCGGTCGCAGCGACCTCCTTGAGCAAGAGGCGGCCGCTCCGGTCCGGGTCCGAGAGGACCACGATGTCACCGACACCAAGCGGAGCGCGGTTCGGGTCGGGCGGTGCGAATCGGAGTCGATCTCCGGGTAGGAACTCCGGCTCCATGCTCGAATCCTCGACGATCGCGCGGCGACTGCGGAGCATCCGGACGGCGTTCTCCCAGAGCGATCGGGGCCGCCCGGACGGTCTCTCCACCGGTAGTGGCGTGCCTTCGTCCGGCATCTTTATCCCACCAACGGCGCTTCGCGCGTCATGTTCGACCGGAAGGCGGTGTTCAGCCTAGGCAACGCGATCATCGACGCGCTTCGGCCGCCGGTGACGGTACGAGCCCATTGTGACATTCCCTGCGGGATTTACGATCCGCACGAGGCCCAGATCGGTGCGCTCACCGTCCTCCGGATGGACCAGCTGATCGGCGAGCTGCGCGCGCTCCCGAAGCCGAACACCCCCGAGGAGATGGAGACGTCCCAGGCGAAGCTTGCTCGCTTCATGCTCGTCAAGGAGGCCCACGCGGAACGCGTGAAGAGCGAACTTCGGGTGATCTGGGCGGACTACTTCACCCCGGACCATCTGAAGCAGTACCCCCAGCTCCACGAGCAGTTCTTCCAGGCGATGAAGCTCGCCTCCAAGGCCCGACAGGGCACGAACCTCGCGGACGCCCAGGCGCTCCTCGCCGCCGTTCAAGGGATCGCCGAGACCTTCTGGAAGACGAAGGGAGCGGGCACCCGGCGCCAGCCGTCCCTGCAGAAGTCGGGGGGCGACATGATCTACCCGGTCCCCGCGGCGTGATCCCGACGGAGATCGAGATCCCTCCGGGGCCCTGGGGATCGGCATCCCACGGGCCATCGTCGCACCGATGACCGAGAGCCTCCCGATCGACGGTCATTCCCTCTCGCTCGATCACGTTCTCGCGGTCGCCCGAGCCGGCTGCGGCGTCTCCGTGACCCAGGAGGCACGCACGGCCATGGCAGCCAGCCGGCGCGTGGTGGAACGGGCCATTGAACGGGGCCGGATCGTCTACGGGATCACCACCGGATTCGGCGGACTCTCCGACCGCCGCATCCCACCGTCCGAGGCGCGTGCCCTCCAGACGAGCCTCCTGAGGAGCCACGCGAGCGGGGCCGGTCCGCCCCTCCCGGCGGAGATCGTCCGCTGCATGCTGCTCGTGCGGGCGAACTCGCTCGCCGCCGGGCACTCGGGGGTCCGCCCCGAACTCGTGGAACGGCTCGTCGAGTTCCTCAACCTCCGTCTGACCCCCTGGGTCCCCACGCAGGGTTCGGTGGGGGCATCCGGCGACCTCGCGCCGCTCGCCCATCTCGCGCTCCCGCTCATCGGGGAGGGAGAGTTCCTCGGTCCGACCGGGGCCCGCCTCCCCGCCGGACCCGCACTCCGCGAGGCGGGGCTCTCCCGGCTCGAACTCGTCGAGAAGGAGGGAGTCGCATTGGTGAACGGCACGAGCCTCATGACCGCCTATCTCGCGCTCGCGATCGCGGACGTCGAGCTCCTTCTCGCCGCGGCGGAGGTCGCCGGGGCGATCTCCTTCGACGCCCTCCAGGGCGATCCGGGAGCTCTCGACGACCGCCTCGGACAGCTTCGGCACTCGCCGGAGCAACGCCACGAGGCCGAAGTGCTGCGACGCCTCCTCGAGGGAAGCCGCCTCGCGGCGAGCCGTCCCGAGTACCGCGGCCAGGATCCCTACACGCTCCGCTGCCTTCCGCAGGTCCTCGCGGCCGTACGCCTCGCGCTCGGCTTCGCCCGCCACGTCGCCGAGGCCGAGCTCAACGCGGTCTCGGACAATCCGGTCGTCTTCGAGGGGGACGAGTTCGTCAACGGCGGCAATTTTCACGGACAGCATCTCGCGTTCGCGCTCGACACCCTTGCGATCGCGACCCAGTACCTTGCTGCGTTCTCCGAGCGCCGGACGGCCCGGCTCATCGACCCCGCGAAGAATCGCGGTCTCCCCGCATTCCTCGCCCCGGAGGCCGGCCGAAGTTCCGGACTCATGATCCCGCAGTACCTCGCTGCAGCCCTCGTCAACGAGAACCTCACGCTCACGCATCCTGCGAGCGTCGCGAGCCTGCCGACCTCCGCCGATCAGGAGGACTTCGTCAGCATGGGCCCGTGGGCCGGCGCGAAACTTCGCCGGGTGATCGAGAACACGAGGACGGTCCTCGCGGTCGAGTGGCTCGTGAGCGCGCAGGCGCTCGAGCTCCGACGACCGGCGAACGGCGGGAAGGGGACCGAGGCGGCGCTGCGGGCCGTCCGGGAGACCGTTGCCCCGTGGGCAAGCGATCGTTCGCCGGAGCCAGATATCCGCTCGCTCTCCGAGCGCCTCGCCGATGGCTCGCTGGTTGCGCGCGTCCGGTCGGAAACTCCGTTCTGAGACTTCCCGCTCTCAGAGGACGGAGGGACTTCGCCCTCCGAACAGGACATCCCTAGGAGGGGATCGGTGCCGCCGCGCTGGCGGGAGAGAGGTCGGGCAGGGCGGGAGCCGTGAACCGAATGTTCTCGCCGCAGGCCGGACAGGCGTAGGCCGCGACTCCGTGGTGCTGCATCGGGCGCCGGCACTTCGGGCAGGGGATTGGCTGCGAGGTCACGTACGCAGCGAGCATCTCCTGCGCCTTGCGGTCGAGGACCGGCCCCCGCGAACCAACCACGAGGTTCGGGGTGGATCCTGTCGGGAGAGCGGGCGAACCCTGACGTCGAGGGAGGGGCACGATGCGCCCGCACGAACGGCAGACGAGGGCCTCCTTCGTCTCGAGCGGCTCGAGCTTCGCGGAACACGACGGACAGACCGCGCGCCCCCCCCAGCTTGGTGCCGGTTCGGCCGGGGTCGACGGTTCGGCAACAGCGATGCCCGCCGTGGGAGCGGAGACTCCACCAGTAGGAGGCAGCGAGGAGCGCGCGGCCAGCGCGGGTGCCCGCATCGGGGCGCCCGCTTTCCCTCGATCGGGGCGGGCGGCTCGCGCGCGCGCGTCGTATCCCACTCCGCTTCCGGGTATCCGAACGAGGGCGTGGAGCGCCTTCTCCGTCTTCCTCTCCGACCATGTGAGCGCGGCCGCGAGGCCCGCGACCGAGGTGGGTCCGAGCTCGCGGAGTGCTTGGGCGGCCCGACGGAGGTCGTGACGGGAGGGTCCGAATAGGGGAGACATCCGACGAAAACGGCGCAGGCGCGCCCTTCAAGCTGTCGTTCGAGAGGAAGTGGGAAGGCACCGCCCGATCGCGCCGGGTCTTGTGGACCTGCCACCCGAACGCGTCCGGACGGTGCCCGAGGCCGAACTCCAGAAATCCGCGAGTGACTATATAGTTTTCCGCACCGATGGGTTATGGCCGATGGCACCGCGAGGGCTCCTGGGTCCTCTCGGAGCGCCGACGAGCCGCATCGCTTTCACCGTCGCGATCGGTCGCGGGAGAGCCTCGAACTCGCGGGGACTTACCCACCTCCAACCGGCAGGGGTGGTGGGTCGCTGGAGCGGAGCGTCCAGGTCGGCCCGGAACACATGGAGCTCCACCGCGAACTGGGTGTACGCGTGGCGTACCGTCCCGACCCCCTCGAGCCGACCCGCCTGGAGACACGTCTCCTCCTCGAGCTCCCGCCGGGCGGTCCTCTCGGCGTTCTCGCCCCGCTCGATCTTGCCCCCGGGAAGCTCCCAGAGACCCCCGAGCGGTCCCTCCGACGCTCGTCGGTGGACCAACCACCTCCCGTTGCGCTCGAGGGCGACGACCGCGGCAGAGATCCGGGGACGAGGGGCTCGCGGAACTCGAGGCGGGATCCTTCCCGGATCGTCGAGGGTTCGGAAGGCCAGACAGTACCGAGAGACCGGGCAGATCCCACACTTGGGAGCCCGGGGCGTGCAGATGGTTTCCCCGAGCTCCATGACCGCCTCGTTGAACGCCCCGGCGCGCCCTGTCGGGAGGATCGAGCCCAAGGCGTGCTCGAGAGCGGAAGCGCCGCGGTGTCCACGCTCCGCCACCGTCGCGAGGGTCCAGCGCGCGGCCACGCGCTTCGCGTTCGCGTCGAGAGCAACCACAGGAATCGCATCCGCGAGGCTCGCAACGGCTGCAGCGGTGTACGATCCGACTCCGGGCAAGGAGCGCCACCCTTCGAGCGTCCTCGGCCAGCGCGGTGCTCCGTGGGCGCAGATCTGACGTGCGGCGGCCCGAAGACGGCGCGCACGCGCGTAGTACCCGGCGCCCTCCCACACTTTCAGGACCTCCTCTTCGGACGCCTCGGCCAGAGACTGCACGTTCGGGAATCGCTGCACGAACCGCTCGAAGATCCGAACCGCCGGCAGGACGCGGGTCTGCTGGAGGATCACCTCGGAGACCCAGACGCGGTACGGGTTTCGTCGCCGGCGCCACGGCAGCGGCCGTTGGCGAGTGTCAAACCACCGAAGCAGGGCCGGCGTGATCTTTGGTGAGGGCCGGCCGGGCCGCGTCGTGGCGGTTCGGCTCGCCCGACGGGCCACGCCCTTCCAGCGAGTGAGAATCATTAAGCACCCCCTCCGTGCTCGAAGCCCGGGGCCACGACAGGATGGGGATCGATGCGGGGCTCATCGTGGTCACAGACGACACCTTCGACAACGAAGTGATCCGGTCGGCGCTTCCCGTCGTCGTGGACTTCTACGCGGACTGGTGCGGACCCTGCAAGACCGCGGAGCCGGTCCTGCTCGAGCTCTCGGCGAGCCTCGCCGGGCGCGTGAAGTTCGCGAAGATCAACGTCGACGACTCTGACCGCGTGACCCGGTCGTTCGGGATCCACTCGATCCCGACGTACCTGTTCCTCGACCACGGCCGCGAGAAGGGCCGAGAGATCGGTCCCGTCGGCTCGGTCGAGTTCCGCTCGATCCTCAAGCGGTACTTCGCGTTCGCCTAATGGCGGAACACCCGCCAACCGGTGCAGTACATCGCGATCCCGTGGCGATCCGCGGCCGCGATAACCTCGGCGTCACGGATGCTTCCCCCGGGCTGGAGGATCGCGCGAACACCGGCGGTCCCCGCGGCTTCCACACCGTCCGCGAAGGGGAAGAAGGCGTCCGAGGCGAGGACCGAGCCGCGCGCCCTCTCCCCGGCGACGCCGATCGCGAGCTCGACGGAGCGTAGGCGCACCGGCTGACCTGCGCCGATCCCGACGGTGGCCGAGCCGTCGGCAAGGACGATCGCGTTCGAGCGCGCGTGTCGGACGACCTTCCAGGCGAAGGAGAGGGCGGCAAGGTCCCGTTCCGACGCGGCCGCGCGCGTGACCTGGCGGAGATCGCCGGGGAGCAGAATCCGCTGGTCGACCTGCTCGAGGAGCACGCGGCCGACGGCGGAGCGCAGCTCCCAACGCGCCGCGCCGGCCGGGAAAGGGGCGATGCGCACGAGCTTGATCTTCGGGCGCGCGGTAAGCCGTTCGAGTGCGTCCGTTTCGAACGCCGGTGCCGCGAGGAGATCGACGAAGACGCCACGGAGCGGTTCGGCATCCTCTGCCGTGAGCGTCCGGTTGAGAGCGATCGCGCATCCGTAGCGCGCGACCGGATCGGTCGCCACGGCTCGGGCAAGGGCTTCGGCGGCCGTTTCGGCGGACGCCGCACCACACGGGTTCGCGTGCTTGGTGATCGCTGCGGCGGGTCGCTCGAACTCGGAGACGATCCCGAGGGCCGTGTCGAGGTCGAGGAGGTTCGTGTACGAGAGCGCCTCGCCCTTGATGAGCTCGAACTCCGGATGCCCGAGGGGGTCTCTCTCGGAGACGTCCCAGCGGTAGATCGCGGCCTTCTGGTGGGGGTTCTCGCCGTAGCGAAGTTGGGCCGGTTCTCGGCGGAGCGTCAGTTCCTGGGGCATCGCGAGGGATCCCGACGACGTTGGACCGAGGGCAGCTGCGATCACACCATCGTAGTCCGCCGTGCGCTCGAACGCCTTCATCGCGAGGGTCCGCCGCGTCTCTCCCGAAAGCCGGCCTCCGTGCGCGGCCAGCTCCTCGGTCACGCCCTCGTACTGAGTGGGCGACGAGACCGCAGCGACGAAGTCGTGGTTCTTCGCAGCGGCCCTCAGGAGGGTTACACCCCCCACGTCGATGAACTCCTCGTGATTGGATGAACCAGGCTCTGCCTTCCAGTGCGCTTCGAACGGGTAGAGGTTCACGACGACGAGGTCGATCGGCAGGAGGCCGTGGGCGGAGAGCTCGGCGACGCCCTCCTTCGTACGGGGAGCGAGGATGCCTCCGAGGAGTCCCGGATGGAGGGTCTTGATCCGCCCCGCGAACCACGAGCCGATCCCGGTCAGCTCCTCGGCTGGCCGGGCTCGGATCCCGCCCTGGGCGAGGAACGCATGGGTTCCCGAAGTGGCGAGAAGTTCGACGCTTGCGCGTTCGAGCGCCCGGGCGAGCTCAACGAGGCCGGTCTTGTCGTGAACGGCGAGGAGGGCGCGTCGGATGACCGGGTCGGACTCGACCGGGCTCCCCACTCTCCTTACCCTTCCGTATGAAGATGGAACCGAATTAAGCCTGTCGCGAGGCGGACGCGTCGACGCGGAGACCCCGCCGGCGCGGAACGCGCGAGGTCAGGGGACCGTAACGGTCGGTGGGACTTCCTTGCGCCGCGCTGGCTCCCGGAGCCACAGCTTGCCGCCGCGCAACGTTCCCCAGGTACGCCGCGTCGCAAGATCGATCGGGCGCCCCGACGGTCCAGGGAGGGGACCGTTCCATGCCCGACGAGCGTCGGACGCCCAACGGTGACCGACTTCCACGAGGGCTCGGGAACGCTCCACTCGGATGACTCGCACGCGCCGTGGGGCGCCACCAATCGGTCCGGGAGGGAGAGCCCGCGCGAGGGCGGGCTCGAGCCAGGACCGGGGCGGCGCGAACTCCCCGGCTACCTCGATGCCGAGGTAGCGGGGCCGGTGGACCAGACTACCGGACGAGGTCGATGACTTCCTCGGACTCACCGGCCGCGTAGCCTCCCTTCTGCCCCAGAAGGCTCGTGGCACGGACTCCGGTGATGATGAGGAGCACCTTGATCGTGTTCTCCATCTCGGGGGTGTTCTCGACGGAGCATCCCCAGATGATCCGGGCGCGCTTCGAGATCTTGCCGCCGACGAGGGCGGCTGCCTTCTCGGCCTCCGAGACGGTCATCGTCGGGCCGCCGATCACCCGCACGAGGGCCCCGGTCGCGTCCTTCAGCTCGACGGAGCCGATGAGCGGAGAAGTGAGGGCCTCGGTGACCGCTTCGGTCACCCGGTCGGTGGTGTTCTCGCTCTCTCCGAGCCCGATGAGCGCGACGCCGCCGTCCTTCATGACGGTCATGATGTCGGAGTAGTCGAGGTTGACGAGGCCGGGCTTCGTCACGATCTCGGTGATCCCCTTGATCGCCGTCATCAGGACGGCGTCCGCGAGCTTGAACGCGGAGTCGAGGGGCATCCTGGGGACGAGCTCGAGGAGCTTGTCGTTCTGGATGACGATCGTCGTGTCGCAGACCCTGCGCAGGCGCTCGAGTCCGTCGCGAGCCTGCTCCATCCGCGCGGCACCCTCACCGGCGAATGGGAGCGTGACCACGCCCATCGTGAGCGCGCCGGCTTCCTTCGCCAGTCGTCCTACGAGGTGGGCCGATCCTGTGCCGGTCCCTCCGCCCATCCCGGCGGTGACGAACACGATGTGCGCGCCCGTGAGGAAGGCGCGAAGCTCTTCCTCGTTCTCCCGCGCGGCTTCCTCGCCGACTTCCGGGCGAGCGCCGGCGCCGAGACCCTTCGTCGCGCGCCGGCCGATGAGGATCTTCCGGGGCGCGTGGATCGAGAGCAGGTGCTTCGCGTCGGTGTTGATGGCGCACATCTCGGCGCCGAGAATGCCTTCCTCGACGCAGCGATTGATCGTGTTGGAGCCGCCGCCGCCACAGCCGACGATCCGGATGTTGACCTTGAGGGCCTCCGCGAGCTTCGCGAGCTCCGCGTCGTCGGCGCTCGTGTAGGGAGCGGCGACGGGCTTCTTGTCCTCGGTGAGCGCCTCGTTCTCCTTGTGCTTCGCGATCGCTTCTTGGATGATGGATTTCATGTTGCGTTCCCCTGGTCGTTTGTCAGACGAGCGTCATACGCTCTGGGAGGAGGATTTCTGAAATTGCTATTTGAACATTCCGTTTCAAGGGTACCGCTCGGAGTCCCCGAACCACTCCGAGATCCGGGACTCGGCGATCAGAGGGTTGCAAGGGCCGCATCGATGCGAGCCACGAGGGGGGTCGCCTTCTGGAGCGCTGCGGACACCCGGGCGTCCCCCAGGTGGCGTTTCGCCTCGAGGTACTTCCCGTCGAGCTTGTCGAGGACGCCGAGGTCCATCTCGATCCGCGCCCGGATCGCCCCACGGGGACTGAGCTGGTCGTGCGTGCTCGCTTCCTCGAGGAGGAGACGAGCCCGACGTGCCCCGACCAGCTTCGCGGCCAGGAGGGTGGGCAAGTTCCTAAGGAGGACCATGACGGGAGGCCGCTGGGTCCCGGTCAGGATTTCGAGGTACACCTCTGCGAGGGCGATGCGGCTCCAGGCCGCGATCGTCCTCAAGCCCTCCTGGTCCCGCACAGCGATGGAGGTCCGCAGGAGGCGAATCCCCCCTTGGATGTCTCCGGTCACGGCGAGGCCGACTCCTTCGGCGATGTCCATCGCGGCGTCGACGATCAGCCATCCGTTCTTCTCCGTACGGCGCCGGAGCTGCTGGAGACGCGCGAGCCCCTCGGGGGTTGCGCCCCGGAAGATCTCCGCACTCGCTTCCGCGACGAGCCCGAGGGTTTGGTCGAACGGTGTGAGGGCGCTCGCAATGCACGTTCGGGCGTGGGCGATGGCTTCGTCGTTCCATCCCACGACGATGTTCGCCCAACTCAGGGTCCAGTGCGCGAGCGCGAGCGCTCTCGGGTCATCCCGTTCCTCGCCCGATCGGATCAGGCGCTCGGACCACTCCTGCACCTCATTGATCAGCCCCCGATGGGCGTAGTCCCACGCGATGCCCTGGTGGGCCCAATTGATGTTGTAGTCGTCGTGAGCGGCCGCGGAGAAGCGGAGCGCTTCCTCGCCCATCCGCTCCGACTCCTCGAGCGGAGTTCTCGAAAGGTTGGTCGTAATGTACAGGAGCGCCTCCCACGCGCGACCGATGGCCCTCGCATCACCGCACCGCTCGGCGATCGCGAGCGAGCGACGTGCGATCGGTTCCGCGTCGCGCGGCTGGCAGCGATTCGTCAGGGCGTTGCAGAGGAAGAAGAGAACCGCGCTGAGCTGCGGGGTATCGCCGAACGTTTCGAGCCGCGGGAGGTGCGCCTCGGCCAGCCGCAGGATCCCGACGAAGTCGCTCTTCTGATACGCGATCTCGACGGTATCGAGCATCGCCTCCGCCGCGGCCGAATCCTCCGCGCAACTCGGGTCGCCGTGGAGGATCTCGAACGCGAGTCGGTAGTACTCCTCGGCCTCCTCGAGGGCGTAGAGGTCGAGGCTCTTGCGGCCCGCGATCGCAAGCCACTGGAAGGCGCGGCGTCGATCCGGGGAGCGCCCGTAGTGGTACGCCAGCGCTGCGGCGAAGACGTTGGGATGGTCCCCCGCGCCGCGTTCGATCTCGCGCGCGACCTGGAGGTGGAGCGCCGTCCGTCGCACGGCAAGGATGCTCTCGTAGACCACCTCCCGGAC
The DNA here is from genome assembly GCA_022749905.1 of Thermoplasmata archaeon. GTDB lineage: Archaea > Thermoplasmatota > Thermoplasmata > Lutacidiplasmatales > UBA184 > Lutacidiplasma. The sequence goes on along the minus strand of JAKIWU010000001.1, from coordinate 12,544 downwards.
CAGCGCGTGTTTGAACCACCAACGACCCGTTCGAGCATCCGGGTAGACGAGATCGAGGGAGCGGATGCGATCCAAGTGCGACGCCACCCTGTCGGATGGGACCCCCGATGCCGTTCCGAGCAAGGCGGGCTCGAACTCGCGCCCGATGACCGAAGCGACCTGCAGGAGTTCCCGCTCGGCGGCATCGAGCCGGTCGACGCGCGCGGTCAGAAGGGATCGCAGGCTCGACGGAAGCGCCACCGAGCCGCGGGGGTCATAGGCCGCGCCGTCTCGAGAGAGCGTGACGACCCCCCGCTCCAGGAGGAAGGTCGCGATCTCTTCGGCAAAGAGCGGATTCCCTTCCGCAGTCCCCACAAGGAGCCGTGCGAAGGCCTCCGAAAGGCCCTCGACCCCAAGGCGGGACTCGACGATCCTCTGGATGCCGGCCGGGTCGAGCGGTCCGAGGCGGAGCGCGGTGACGTTCGGCTGTCCACGCCAGGCGGGCTCGTACTCCGGACGTCGACTGTGCACGACGAGGAACGGCGCCGCGCTCGATCCCCCGACGAGACGTGCGAGAAGGTCAGCCGAGAGCCGGTCGATCCAGTGCAGATCCTCGATGATGAGGACGACGACCGATCGCTTGCTTCGGGCTTCCATGAGCCTGCGGAGCAGCTCCTGGGTGCGCGAGCCGAGTATGGTGGGGTCCATGTTCTCGAGGATCCCCCCGGGCACCCGGTAGCCGAGCACGTTCAGCAGGAGTCCGAGGTTCTGAGGCGAATCCAGCTGGAGAGACCGAAGTCCGCTCTCGAGCCTCCCGGCGGCCACGTCCGGAGCGGCGCCCTCCTCGACCCCGAACGACCGACGGATCACTTCCGTGAAGGGCCGGAAGGCGGCGTCCTTCCCCTCCAGAGTACAGTTCCCCGCAAGGACCACGCACCGCTGGCGGCCGAGCTCGAGCCGGAACTCGTGCAGGAGGCGCGACTTTCCGAGCCCGGCCTCGCCGACGAGGTCGACCACGCGAACCGCGCTGCGGGATTCACGCAGCGCCGCTTCGAGTCCTGCGAGTTCCTGGGCCCGGCCGACCAGGGGCGTGAGCCCGCGCTGGCGCGCCACATCGAACCGCGTCGTGTCGGATCGCACAGCCTTCAGCCGGTAGGCCCGTTGAGGTTCGCTCTTCCCGCGGAGCGTCTGCTCCCCGATCGCCTCGACCTCGACCTGTCCCCGGACGAGGAGGTACGTCGATTCGCTGAGTAGGATCGTCCCCGGTGCCGCGCGCCGTTCGAGCCGCGCCGCAAGATTTACAGCATCGCCCAGGACGGCCGCGCCCGTCCCTTCGCCCGTCGGAACAGTCCCGAGGATCGCAGCCCCCGTGCCGATTCCGATACGGAGGGACGGTTCGATCCCGAATTCGAGCTCGATCCCTCGTGCCCCTTCGCCCAGCCCCTGCTGGATGAGCAGAGCGGACTTGCAGGCGCGCAGCGGTGCATCCTCGAGGGCGGAGGGCGCTCCGAAGACCGCCATCGCGCCGTCCCCGGTGAAGCTCTTGACGACGCCGCCGTAGGCCCTCACCGATTCGGTCACCAGGGTCGCGACTCTCTCGATCAAGCGGAAGGCTGCCTCTTCGCCTGCCTTTTCGGAGAAGGGCGTGAACCCTGCGAGGTCCGCGAAGAGGACCGTCACCTCCCGACGCTCGAGCCGCGACGGGCTCCGGATTCCTGAGGTGGTCGATGCGCGCGGAGCCGACGGCAGACCGGTGTCGTGGACGGTGGAGGGATTCATGGCTCGTCGAAGACGCTGCGTCGTGCGGGCACGGTGGACCTGCCGGACACGCAACGCATCCCCCGAATCGGCGTCTGGGTCCTCCACCGTCGGCCCGCCGCCGGCGGCCGCAGGGGCAGGGCGGACCAAGAATGTTCCGACGGGAATCCGCCGAGCGCCCGGTGGGCGATTCTCAGGCCCGGCGACTCGGCTCGACCCGACGCTCGATCTCCCGGTCGAACCAGTCCGGATAGCTGCGTGAGCCGAGGGCGAACGTTCGTTCCACCCCCGAGACATCCGGGAGGGCTGCGATCCGATCGATCAGTCGTTCGAGCCGGGCCGGCGTCTCCACCGGAACGAGCCCCACGATCCGCACGTCGGGCTCGGAGGGATCGGAGCCCCGGCCGTCGTGGCTGACCGGCATCCAGCTCTGCGCGGTCAGCGCGACGGACCGCGCGAGGTCGACGCTGTCGGTTCCCGGTTCTGGCGTCACGGTGAGCTGGGCCATCGGGAACTCCTCCGAGCCCTGACTGTGCGTCCACCAGCAGGCGCGTGCGTCGATCAGGCGGTGGAACCGACGGCCCGCAGTCTTGAGCGTGATCCCGATCGTTTGCGCCACGCGACTCAGTGCGTCATCCGGAGCTTTCCGGAATGCCCGAACCACCCGCCAATCGAGCGGCGTGGGCTCGAGCTCGCACGGGGGAGTCCAGTACGATTCCGCAGGTCGGATGCGATGCCCGGGAGCGAGACGGGCGAGGAGACCGGCGAGGCGCGCGGTCCCTTCGCCGTTGGAGGAGACGAAGTGCACCTTCAGCTTCCGGTCGCTCTCATCGAGGATGTCGCGCGCGAACGTCACACCCTCCACGAGCGCGAGATCGTCCAACAGCTGGCGCGATTCCCCCGCACTCGCGACCGGGATCTCCGCGACCATCAAGCGGGCCCCGAAGAGCGCGGGGTTGGGGCACACCTCGGACCCGTGGAAGAATCCGGACTTCCCGAGCGCACGGATCCTGGCGCGGACCCCGTTCTCGCTCGCACCGACGTGCTCCGCGATCTCCCTCGGGGTGATCCTCGGATCGATGAGCCGGCGCGTTCCCCAGAATCGTGCTTCGCCGGAGGGGGACATCCAGCGGAAGATGGCAAAGTCGAGGGCGTCCACGTCAGTCGTTCCCGAACGGGTTCACGCCCACAGAATCGAACCACCCCATAATGCCCCCGTGTTCGGAGCCCGCGACCCGGGCGAGACGTCCGGGGGCTCCGCGGGTCCCGGGCCCGAGCTCCTTCCCGGTTCCCCTCCAGAGCCGGGGAAAAACGGCCTTCGAACCCCTCGCGCGACGCGGATTCCTCCAACCGTGTTCGCGCGAACTATCTCGGACCCTCCCACTCCCCCAATCAGGTGAGCCCTTCAGGGGTTCGAAATGAGGCACGAGGAGAGCGGGCTGAGCGGGCGGGACGCAACGGAACAGGGAACCAGGGTCGGGACGCGGGGGCGTGCCGAGGTCCTGCGACCCCGCGCGGATCGCCGACCGGGGTGGGCAGGACGGATCGCGGTCACGGTGTTCTTGACGATCTCGATCGGCCTCACCGCGGGCACCGCGCTCGGCTTCGTGACCTGGGGTCCGGGTCCCCACCTCAACTTGTCGCGCTCGAGCTTCTCGGTCCATCAGACGACCCCGAGCAACTTCCCGAACACGCCGAGCCTCACGGTGACGACGGCGGCGGCCGGATTGTCCAACGTGAACGGCTCGACGTACACCTCCCCCGCTACCGCCGGCTCCTACTGCGCCCTCGTCGACGGTTCCGCAGGCGGGAAGTGTCCAGCCTCCGCGTTCGCGCTCGAGTTCACACTGCCTCGCAATGGCACGTCCGTTCAGCCCGGGAACGACTACTTCAACGTCAGTCTGACCTACACGAACGGGACCCGGGGCAACACGGTGAACGCCGTGATCGACGTGACCGTGATCGAAGGCAAGCCCATCACCGCGGGTCTCAGCGACGTGTTCTACCTGGTCTGGGGCGTCCAACCCATCGAGATTGACAACCTGGTCCTGAACGTGGCGGGGGAGTAGGCCCGGGTGCGCTTCAGTACAAGGACGAAGAAAGGAGGTTTCGAGAACCATGAATCGAATCGGTCGCACCCTAGCACTTACCCTCAGCCTCGCCGCCCTGCTGATCGTTCCCGTCGGAGCGCTCGCGGGGGACCCGCAGAGCTCGGATCAGCACGGCGCGGGGGCACGCCTGAACATCCTCACGTACAACATCTACCAGGGATCCGAGTTGCAGGCCGTCCTGCGATCGACGACCGTTCCCCAGCTCCTGTCGGCCGTGGCGATGGACTTCGGCCACGTGCTCGCCAACAACTTTTCGGCCCGAGCCGCCCAGATCGCCCTCGAAGTGGCGTCCGCCCATCCCGCGGTGATCGGACTCCAGGAAGTCGCCCTCTGGCAGACGACCCCGATCAGCAAGACGTGCCCGTCCACGACGGGGCAGACGCTCGATTACCTGCAGATGCTCCAAACGGCCCTCGTTGCGAACGGCCTCAACTACACGACCCTCGTGGTCCGTTCGAACTTCGCGGTCCAGTCGCCCGGACTCTTCCCCTGCGGCCTCGTCAACGTCCGGCTCACCGACCGCAGCGCGATCCTCGTCAGGACCTCGGACCTCGCGAACGGGCAGCTGAGCGTCGCCAACATCCAGTCGCAGACCTTCGTCCACAACTTCCAGATCGTATTCTTCGGATCGACGATTGTCCTCTACGGTGGGTGGACTTCGGTCGACCTCAGTTTCCATGGGACGACCGTCCGGTTCATCTCGACCCATCTCGACGGGTTCTCGCCCGCCGTGCGGTTGGCGCAGGCGAACGAGATTCTCGCCGGACCTGCCAACGTGGCGCTCCCCGTGATCCTTTCGGGGGACCTCAACAGCGTGTCGACCGATCCGACGTACGCGGCGCTCGTCGCTGCAGGCTTCGGCGACGCCTGGAACCAGACGAACCCGAACGATTCCGGGTACACCTGCTGCCAAACGATCCAGAACGGCGTGACCGTGGACGTGATCAACAACCCGGCGTCGGCCCTCAGCGAACGGGTCGACTACGTGCTCACGCTCGGCGCGCTCCAGGCGGACAAGACCAAGCTCGTCGGCGACGACCCGTCGAGCATGACGGCCTCGGGATTCTGGCCCTCGGACCATGCCGGCCTCGCGGCCGCGATCACGGTGTATTGACCGCGGAGCCGGCGAAAGCTCGGGGTGCTCAGAGGCGGGGGCGCTCGATTCGGGCGCCCTCGGGGGGCGCCGGCTCGAACACGAGGGAGATCGAGTTCACGCAGTGCCGCGTGTTCTTCGGCGTGAACCGTTCGCCCTCGAACACGTGGCCGAGATGGCTCCCGCAGTGGTGGCATCGGATCTCCACGCGTTCCCCGTCGGGGTCCGGAATCCGGTCGACCGCCCCCAGGATCTCGTCGTCGAAGCTCGGCCAGCCACATCCGGAATCGAACTTGCTCTCCGACCGGTAGAGTGCGGTCCGACAGCGACGGCATCGATAGGTCCCCTTCTCGTGCAGAGTCTCGTATTCCCCCGAAAACGCCGGTTCGGTCCCCCGGTGGACGATCACGCGTTCCTCCGCCTTCGTCAGGCGGCGCCATCCACTCTGCTCGGGTTCCATGGTGCGGCCGGAACCGGCGCGTTCGCACATAGCGCCTCGGGGTCGGGAACCGGCTCGACTCGCCGACCTCGGGCCGGAGGGTGTCGGAGCGCCGATGGATCCGGCTCAGCCGCGGAGCCAGCTCGCGAGCGGCAGGAGGCTCCTGTAGAGCGCGGTCCCCCGGGTCGTCAACGCGTACGCCCCCGGAGCTCGCCGGTCCTCGGGGACCGGCACCCTGCGGACAATCCGCTCCCGCTCGAGAGCCTTCAGCGTGCCTGTCAGGGTCGCGGGGCTCACCGCCGGAAGGGACCGGTGGATTGGTCCGAACCGCAGGGTCCCGTAGCTTCCGAGGAGGGTGACCACGCACATCGCCCACTTCTTGCCGACGACGTCGATGAGCCCCACCGGGGGACACGGACACGTAAGAGGGTCCGGGCAACAGTCGTTCACTACCCCTTCACGTAGCGGAAGCTTATGATTGCTTCAGTCCTTGAAGTGAACGGAGGTGGGCGATGAGCGAGAACGATCCGGGTTGCTGCGACCCGCTGGGGTGTCCCCCCGGCTGCTGTGACTGGTGCTGATGGCTGACCGACGCGTGCTCTTCGTCTGCGTCGGGAACGCGGGCCGCTCCTTGATGGCGGAAGCGCTGTTCAACGCCGAAGCCCCGCCGGGGTGGCGTGCGACTTCGGCCGGGACACGGCCGGCAGCCGCGCCGAACCCGCGGACCGGCCCGTTGCTCCGCGAACTCGGGCTCGAGCTCCCGAACCATTCCCCTCAGGCCCTGACGGACGAGGCGATGCGGTCGGCGACGATCGCGGTCACGATGGGCTGCCTCGATGATGCGAGCTGCCCGGCGCGCCTGCGCGACGCGCATCCCCAGGATTGGGGCCTTCCCGATCCAGCGCACCTCGACGAAGCCGGATTCCGTGCGGTTCGCGACGAGCTCCGAACGCGGATTCGCAAGTTGATCGTGGAGATCCGGCGCACGGATCACGTGTGAGCCCTCCCTCCGGCGACGAGCTCGTCCCCCCGAGCCGCCGGCTCCGAGCCGCGGCCGAGGTGGGCGGCACGGCCTTGCTCGTGGCGATTGGAACGGGAGCGATCGTCGCGGGGTCGAATCATGGGAACACCCCCGTCTGGGTCCTCCCGGTCGCGTGGTTCCTCGCGGTCACGATCCCGATCCTGCTGGTCGCCGGGACATCTGGGGCCCATCTCAATCCTCTCGTGACGGTCGTCTTGTGGGGGGCGAGGACGTTCCCAAGGATCGAGATTCCCGTCTACGTGGTGGCCCAACTCGCCGGCGCGGTGCTCGGGAGCACGGCCGTCGCGCTCGTTCTCGGATCGGGAGCCCGCCTCGGATCGACCGTCCCGAGCGGCGGCGCCTGGATGCTGGCCTTGCTTGGCGAGTCGGTCTTCACGCTCTTGCTCCTGTTCAGCGTCCTCTACCTGGCCGCAGCGGGTCCCGGGACCCTCCGGTGGCGGCTCGTGCTCCCTGGTGCCGTCGTGGGAGTCTCAACGTTCGTCATCGGCCCTATCTCGGGGAGCTCCCTGAACCTCGCGCGATCCCTCGCCCCGGCGATTCTCTCTGGAACTTACACCGATCTTTGGGTGTATTTCCTCGCTCAGGGAATCGCGGCGGCCGCAGCGATCGCAGTCGCCAGGTTGCGTCGCCCCCCGTAGGTCGCCTCCACCCACTGGCCGGAGCCGAATCGCGCCGTCCCTCGCGGGGCGTGTAGCGGATTCCGTGGGTCTCCCCGCCAATGGGGAGGGGGGAAAGGGTTGGGAAGGGCGCTCTACGCCGCTACCGTGGCGACCGCGACCTTTCGCATCGGTTCTACTAGGTAGAGGATCCCTGCCAGGAACACGAAGATCCCGCCCACGATTGCGAGCAGGTTCGTGCCGATCCCGAGCAGACCCCATCCCAGAAGACCGACGACAACGAGGATCACTCCGCTCGTCGAGGGGCGATCCTTCCAGCCGTGGTTCCCGAGGTAGGCGAAGAACGCGGCGAGGGCTCCGACCACGAAGAGGACGACGGCCTCACTCGCGAAGCTCGCAGCACCAAACCATCGCCCGACGACCAGGTCCGCCGCGCCCAGAACGAGGGCGGTAAGGGCGCCGAGGGCGATGAGGAGGCCTCCGAGGAGTCCGAAGCCGTACCCGAGGTTCTTCTCCGTCAAATTCGTCATATGTGCACATCACCTCCTGTCAACTGGCCCCACCCCAGCGACCCCGGGATTCACCGGGGGCCGAAGCGGGCTCTGATGGACGTCCAAGACTTGGTCGGAAACGCTACTTGAACCTATGGCCCGGACGGGGGTATTTGAACCCCCGTCGCGACGGGAGCTACGACGGGAACGGCGCGCAGCGATGGACGTGGAGTGAGCCGGCTGCGGTGCTTATCCACGGCGACGTGCTCCGCCCCTTGTCCCGATCCATGAAGATGCCGAGCCCCTCCCCGGAGGCGATCGCGCGCTTCGAAAAGCTCGTTCCTGCCGACCCTCGCGTGACGGTGCGCAAGGTGTTCGGACAGCCCGCCGCCTTCGCGAACGGCAACATGTTCTTCGGCGTCTTCGGCCCGGACATCTTCCTCCGGCTTCCCGAGACAGACCTCGCAGAGGCGGCGAAGGGTGAGGGGGCCCGACCGTTCGAACCGATGCCGGGCCGTCCGATGCGCGGCTACTGTGTGCTCTCCCACGAACTCCTCTCCGATCGGCGAAAATTCGGTGCGCTCCTCGCGAGCTCGCTTGAGTTCGCCGGGCACCTTCCCGCGAAGGGAGCGAAGGGGAAGAAGGGCTGAGCGCAACGTCGTGACGACTCCCCAGACTCAGCATCCGGCGGTGAGGCTCGCGGGGCCGAAGCGGATCGCGTTCGGGTGGTACGGCGGGAAGTTCAGCCACCTCGACTGGCTCCTCCCTCTCCTCCCCGCGTGCGATCACTACGTCGAACCGTTCGGGGGATCGGCCGCGGTCCTCCTCAACCGTGCCCCGGCGAAGCTCGAGACGTACAACGACCTGGATGGCGAGGTCGCGAACTTCTTCCGCGTCCTTCGGAACGATCGCGCGGCGCTGATCGAGGCGATCGGACTCACGCCGTTCTCACGGAGGGAGTACGAGGCCGCGCTCCGGCCCCAGGAGCCCGGCCTCCGGCCCGTAGAGAGGGCGCGTCGCTTCTTCGTTCGCGCCCGCCAGTCCCGTACCGGACTCGCGCAGGCCGCCTCGATGGGCCGATGGGCCAACTGCCGGACCGTGAGCCGTTCCGGCATGTCGGGTGCGGTCTCCCGGTGGCTCGGCAGCGTCGAGGGTCTCCCGGAGATCGCAGAACGCCTCCTCCGGGTCCAGATCGAGGATCGGCCCGCGCTCGAGGTCGTGCGCCGGTATGACTCCCTCGGCACCCTCACGTACTGCGACCCGCCCTACCCCCACAGTACGCGGGGCGACAGCAGGATCTACGCGCACGAGTTCGACGAGGCCGAGCACGGGAAGCTTGCGGACGTGCTCCGGGCGTGCCGAGGTCGCGTCGCGGTTTCAGGGTACCGATGTGACCTCATGGATTCCCTGTACGAAGGCTGGCATCGTTGGGCGGGACCCCGGAGGACTGCGCACTCGGTGAAGCGCCCACGCCAAGAGTTTCTCTGGACGAACTATCCGCTCTCCTGAGCCCCGCTGGAGCCGATCCGTGTCCGGCGTTCGGCTCCTGTGCTCGCTCAGGTTTATGGTCCGGAGCCTTGTGCGCGAACCGTGCACGAGTACTCTCGTGCGATCGATGCTGAGGTAGGCCGCGCGTACGCGCTCGCCGAGGAGGCCCGATCGCTCGGTCTCGATCCGGAGATCCACGTCGAGATCCCGTGCGCTGAGGACATGGCGATGCGGGTCGAGAAGCTCCTCGCGCACCTCGGGATCGAGGGGATCGCGCTCGAGATCCGCGAGCTCAGCTCCCGGATGCCGCGGGAGGAGGTTGCGATCACCATCGCACGGCGGATCGCACGCGACACCGCTCGTGGTGCGGCCGTCGAGCCAAGGCTCGACGCGGCGCTCCGGGTCGGTCTCGCGATCCTCACCGAAGGGATTCTCGTGGCGCCCCTTGAGGGGCTCGCGGAGGTGCATGTGCGCGAGGGGCGAGGGAGCGCATCGTATGTGGAGCTCTACTACGCGGGTCCGATCCGCGCGGCCGGAGGCACGGCCCAAGCGCTGTCCGTGCTCCTCGCTGACGCCGTTCGGCGCGACCTCGGCCTCGGGACCTATACGGCCGACACAGCCGAGGTGGAGCGCTACTGCGAGGAGATCCCGCTCTACAAGCACTACCAGCATCTCCAGTACGTTCCCTCCGCGAACGAGATCGAAACGGTCGTCCGGAACGTCCCGGTCTGCATCTCGGGCGAATCGACCGAGGGGGACGCGGAGGTGAGCGCGTTCCGCAATCTCGCACGGGTCTCCACGAACGGGATCCGCGGAGGGGCGTGCCTCGTCATCGCGGAGGGGATCTGCCAGAAGGCCGCCAAGCTCCGCAAGATCGCCGTGAAGCTCCAGGTTCCCGGATGGGAGTTCCTCTCCGAGCTCGGACATTCCGGTCTCGCCGAGGCAGCGGAGTCCGGCGCTCCGAAGTACCTCCGCGAAGCGGTTGGGGGCCGACCGGTTCTCGCCTACCCAGGGCGCCCCGGTGGCTTTCGGCTCGTGTACGGCCGCGCCCGCACCTCGGGGCTCGCCTCCTGCGCGGTGAATCCTGCGACGATGATCCTCCTGCGGAAGTTCATCGCGGTCGGGACCCAGCTCAAGGTCGAGTTCCCCGGGAAGGCGTCGGCGATCTCGGTCTGCGACACTGTCGAGGGGCCGATCGTCGAACTCGTCGACGGCACCGTTACCGCGGTCCACGACCGCGCGCGGGCCGAGAGCCTCGTCAACGACGTCCGTCGGATCGTCGACCTCGGAGAGATCCTCGTGCCGTTCGGCGAGTTCCTCGAGAACAACCGGCCGCTCGTCCCTGGCGCCTACTCGCTCGAGTGGCACGCCGAGGAATGCCGATTGGCGAGGAGCGGGGAGGACGCGGGCGTCCCGCCGGCCGGCTATGCCGACGCCGTCGAGGTCTCCACGAAGCTCGGCGTTCCCCTGCATCCTCGCTACCTGCTATTCTGGCACGACCTCCTACCCGCGGAGATCGCCCAGCTCTCGGAGTTCGTCGAGCGTGCGGGGAGAGTCGACGACGGGTGCCTCGTCCTACCGTGGGCCGAGGCGGAGCGCGAGCTGCTCGTCCGCCTCGGCTTCCTCCACGCGCCGCTCCCCGGCCATCGTCTGCGGGGAGAGCCGGAGTCGTCCGCCGCTCTCGCGGGCGGGCTCGGACTCTCCCTCGACCGGGCCCGACCCGTTCGAAGGATCCCCGTGGGGGAACCAGGAGAGGACGCGCTCCTCCTCGTCAGTCGACTCGCCGGCGTTCGCATCAAGGCGCGAGCCCCGTCGCGGATCGGCGCGAGGGTCGGGCGTCCGGAGAAGGCGCGCCAGCGCTCGATGAGTCCGAACGTCCACGGCCTGTTCCCCGTCGGGGAGGCGGGCGGTCCGCACCGCTCGGTCCCGACGGCAGCGCTTGCCGGAGCGACGCGACCGGTGAAGACGCGCCTCGGTGTCCGGACGTGCCCGGCGTGCGGGCGCTCGAGCGTCTGGATGAAGTGCGCGTGCGGTGGCCACACCGCCCCGACGGGCGAAGTGCTCACGCAGGAGTTCCCGGTGGGGTCGCTCTGGGCCGACGCCCTCCGGCGCCTCCGGCTCCGCAAGGCCCCCGAGGTGAAGGGTGTAAAGGGCCTCACGTCCGCGGGAAAGGTCCCCGAGACCCTCGAGAAAGCGATCCTCCGGGCCTCGCACGGCGTCTCCGTCTACCAGGACGGGACGGCGCGTTTCGACCTGACCGACCTCCCGCTCACGCACTTCCGACCGCGCGAGATCGGACTTACGTCCGAGCGGGCGCGTTCGCTCGGCTACGCCACCGACTGGGCCGGCGCCCCGCTCGTCGCCGACGACCAGCTGGTGGAGATCGCCCCGCAGGACCTCGTCGTCTCCCACAGCTGCGGCCAGTATCTCCTCCGGATCGCCCAATTCGTCGACGACGAGCTCACGTGGCTCTATGGCCGCGAGCCGTTCTACCGGGCCCAGGGGGAGGCGGACCTGGTCGGGCAGCTCGTCGTCGCCCTGGCGCCGCATACCTCGGGCGGTGTCGCGGGCCGGATCCTCGGGTTCACGGACGCCGAAGCGTGCTTCGCCCACCCGGTCTTCCACGCCGCGAAGCGCCGGAACTGCGACGGGGACGAGGACTCCGTGACGCTCCTCCTCGACGCGCTCCTCAACTTCTCGCGTGCCTACCTTCCCGACAGCCGGGGCGCGCTGATGGACAAGCCGCTCGTCCTGACGACCCGGCTCGATCCCTCGGAGGTCGACAGCGAGGTGCACAACCTCGACATCGTCGCGCGCTACCCCCTCGCGCTCTTCCGGGCCGCCGAGGCCGGCCGATCTGCGAACGAGGTCGCCCCTCTCCTCGAGACCCTCCGCCATCGGCTCGGCCACGAGGCGCCCCTCGAGGGGCTTGGATTCACCCACGACACCACCGACATCGCCGGGGCGCCCGTCCGCTCCGCCTACCGCGACGCCGCGTCGATGAGCTCGATCGTCGAGGAGTCGCTGCGGCTCACCTCCCAGATCCGCGCGGTCGACGTCGCCGATGCGATCCAGCTCGTCCTGAACGCCCATTTCCTCCCCGACCTCATGGGCAACCTGAAGGGGTTCGCGACCCAACGCTTCCGTTGCAAGGCCTGCGGGGCCTCCTTCCGTCGTCCGCCGCTCGCCGGGCAGTGCACGGAGCCGAAGGAGCCCGGCGGCGTGTGCGGCGGAGCGCTCACCCCGACGGTATTCGAGGGAGCGGTGCGCAAATACCTCGGTCTCTCCCAGCAGCTCGCAGCGACCCCGGGCGTGACCCCGTACGTCCGCCAGCGGATCCAGATCCTCGAGTCGTCCCTGCTTACGCTCTTCCCCAGCACCGCCTCGCAGACGACGCTCGAGCGGTACGGTGCGGCCAGCGCCTCCGACCCCGCCGCGACCCTCGACGTCGGCGCGCGCCCGAGCCCGGATTCCAAACGGCCAAATACCGAGAGGCCGGTGCTGCCTCCCGCGGGCTTGTAGGGTA